>CAZWGY010000009.1:0-26440 GCA_964633575.1 uncultured Desulfobacteraceae bacterium | reverse complement strand
TGATCTCCACCGCGCAGGGGTCTTCCTTCATCTCGGGGATGGCGTGGATGATCTCATCCCAGCCGAAGTAACCGCTGGCAATCTGGAGAATCACGTACTTTAAGAACCGGCTCCGGAGCAGCCTCGGGGGGCAGCCGCCCTCGCCCGTGCAGACCCGGACCGGCATCTTCAGCTCCTCATTGAGATAGGTCACCCCCAGTTGAAGGCCCTCCCACATGGTCGGCGACAGAGCCCCGAACGACATGGACCCGATGATCAGGGGGTAGATCTCCCGGACCGGGGGAATCCAGCCGTTTTCGTACATGCACTTCAGGTTCTCCTCGGGGGGAAGGACCCGCCCGAGGAGCGTCCGGAGCTCGAACTCGTGCCGGCCGGCGTCGAGGGCCGGGTCGGTGAGCATCGATATCCGGATGAACTTGATCCGGTCGAGGACTCCGCCGGCGACGTTCCGACGCCCGCCCCGCCGGCGGGGCTGTCCGCCGCGGTCGATGTGGAACCGGAGCTTGTCCGTCTCGTCTGACCGGTCCGGGCGGATGGCGTCGTTGGGGCAGACCAGACTGCACATTGCACACCCGATACAGGCATAGGCCGGGTCGGTCCGCTGCCGAATGCCGTGATGGATCGCGAAGTCGTTGGCCGGGGTCCCCTCCAGGTTGAGACCCGTCCGGACCCGGCGGCTCCGGAAAACCCCGAGCTCGATGGCATGAACCGGACAGACGGCGGTACACCGCCCGCAGAGCGTACACCGGTCCCGGCTCCATCGGACCTGCCAGGGCAGGTCCTTGATGCTCAGTGTGGAAGGGGTAATGACTGTGTTTGACTCCATGTTAGAATCTCCTGACGGTCCGGACCGACAAGGGCCGTGTCCAGATGCATGGGCTGAAAATCCGCGTTTTTGTCCCGATCCGGAATGACCGCGTCCAGTCCGCAAATCTCCGATGAAAAGGCGAACCGGCCGGGATGTCCCCCCACCACGCCGGGCCGGAGCTTCTTCCGGTCCTGGACCATGAACAGGGTGTGGTCGGGCAGGCTTCCGATGACGCAGTTGGGGCCGTCGATGATCAGCCGGCGGCAGGTCTGCTTGAGCTGCTTCAGAAACCAGGCGTTGGGGTGAGCGTCGATGTCGTCGTCCTGGAGCGGGGTGATGATATGTTTGTATGCCTCGATCCCAAGGCCCAGACGGTGAATCATATAGTGGAGGATATGGGTGAAGACCTCGGAATCGGAGTTGTAGCCGATGTAGCCGTGGAACCCCCGTGAGGAGAGGTACTCCTTGATGGGGATGAACGCCGTGTTCTCGCCGTTGGTCATGGTCGATATCCCCTGGATGAAAAATGGGTGGCAGGCATAGAGGTTAATGGCGTAATTGGTGTTCTGCCGCCCCTGGGCCATGATCAAACGGGCGCACAGGTCATCCCGGTCAAGCCCCAGGTGCCGAGCCACGCTCATGGGATCCCCGATCTCCTTGATCATGATGACATCCGGCCAGAAGGAGAAGACAATCATGTCCCCGTGCTCCTCGCCCATCTTCCGGAGCTCCAGACGGAGAATCAGCAGCCGGGCGTATTTTTCCTCCACCGTCAGATGCTCCCAGTCCTCGGGGTAGTCATAGGCCCGGATCAGGTAAACGTCCCGCTTGGGGACCCCCTCGGGAGGCCGCTTGGGCACCCGGATGGACATCCGGTACTTGGTCAGAAAGCCGAGGTTCATCATGTGGTCGTCCAGCCGCTTGATTCCGGCGTCGGAGAAGATCCCGGACAGCACGGGGGCGTCTTTCATGTGGTCAAAAGGCCCGGCGAGATCCCTCAGAAAGAGGCCGACGCCCGAGCCGTCGTGTCCCTCCCGCATGACGTCCAGGGCTTCCAGCGCCACCATGGGGGAAAGGGGCTCATCGCTGGTGATGGCAAATAACCGACACATGATGATTCTCCTTGCAATTGAGTAGAGTATGCGTCAAACCGATGGTGGGGACCGGAGACGCGGGCGGGGGAGACCGCCGCGGTCCTCGGGCCGGCCACCGGCTATCGGAATGGTTTAGCAACTTTCGTGCCAATCTCGACGGCTCTCGGGCCATCGGGATAACCCCCGAAAAAGTCGCCTTTTAACGCCTTCTTTGACCTTTTGCAACCCTTGACTTGATCATGCGGCCATACATTTTTGTAATGCACACACGAATTTTGTCATTTTTGTGAAGCGGGTCTGGAGCTTTCTTTGGCCTCGATTTCCGGCTAAAATTGAAAACCGGTCAACATTATTCTTGCATGTAACGGTTCATCGCAGTAAGGATAAATGAATTTACGTCCGCTATTTCGACGGGCCGCCGGGACGGAGAAATGCCCGGCGAACGGCGGTAACGGTTGAATTCCGGCATCAATTGGGATATGATGCCGTCGTTTAAGATAAATCCGTCGGTGAAGCCGTAACCCCAAACACGCGAACGACCGAATCAGGAGGTGGCAGGATGGCAAGGTTCTTTGGGAGGATATGGGTGTTGGCATTGATCGCTGCCCTACTGTCGGGATGCGGCGCCAAGCAGGGCCGCCAGGAGTTTGACCCTGAGTCCCTTGACCGGCTGGCTTCGGAAGGCGGCGCCTCGGCCGAGGCGGCCCCCGCTCCGGAGGGCGAGATGGTGTTTGACTCCGGGGAAGAAACGACGACTACGATGGGCCTGGATGAATACATGGAGATCGTCGATAACTTTCTGGTTATCCTCGACGCATCCGGTTCCAAGTTTCTCCCCTATAACGGTCAGATCAAGCTCAAGATCGCCAAGGACATCGTCCGGCGGTTCAACCAGCGGGTGCCGGACCGCCCCCTGACCGGGGCGCTTCGCCGGTACGGGTTTGAGGCGGGGGCCTGGTCCGAGCCCACCGCTCTGCTCTATGACGTCGGCCCGTACAACCGCCAGCGCTATGCCTCGGCCATCGAGATTGTCCGCTGGGCCGGCGGGAAAAGCCCTCTGGCGTTGGCCATCGACGAGGCATCCAATGATATGAGCCCGATGACCGGCCTGTTGGCCCTGGTCATCGTCAGTGACGGGAAGATCTATGAGGGGGACCCGGTGGCCGCCGCTCAGCGGATGAAGGACCGGTACGGCGACCGGCTCTGCATCTACACGGCCCAGGTGGGCGACCTCCCCTTCGGCCGGAACATACTCAACCGGATCGCCGAGATCGGAGCCTGCGGGTACCCGGTCTCCGCGGACAGCCTGAAGCCGGATTCGGCCATGAATCAGTGGGTGGACGACATCTTCAACCGGCGGAAGGATTTCGAGCCCGGCTGGGACGTGAGGACGGCCGTGGATTACGGCGGCCCCTGCCCGGATGCGGACGGCGACGGCGTCTGTGACGACCGGGATGCCTGTCCGGGAACCCCGGAGGGGGCCACGGTCGATGAACGGGGCTGCTGGGACATCGGCAAGGTCCAGTTTATCATCGACCGCTATGACATCCGGCCCCAGTACTATCCGGTCATCGACGAGGTGGTTCGGGTGATGAAGCTCAACCCCGGCCTGAAGATCAAGGTCCAGGGCCATACCTGCACCATCGCGTCGGAAAAGTACAACATGAAGCTCTCCTACAACCGGGCCATCGCGGTCTCCGATTACATGCTCAAGCAGGGGATCGAATCGGAACGGATCGCCGTGGAGGGATTCGGATTCCACCGGCCCACCGCGACGAACCAGACCGAGGAAGGCCGGCGGCTCAACCGGCGCGTGGAGTTTGAGCCGATCCAGCGGACGGAGTAGCGATCCGGAAACGGCAACGCGGGTTCCCGGCGGATTTATCGATGGCCGGGAACCCGCCGCGGCCGGGACGGAGTATGGATGAAGCGGTTGATTCAATGGCCGGGATCGCCGGCCCGGGGCGTTGTGATCCCGGTTTGAATGACCCGCCACAACGGGTCAGGATTGCCGTTGAAATTTTTAAGGTTTTATAATATTGCTGTTTTTTTGATTACATGGTACAGGTACCGGGACCGTTATCGTGGGGAATGGTTCTGAAGATGATCGGTACGCAGATTCAGCTACGGAAGGGGGTGGGGCAAGGCAGAGCAGATATCCGTTTGTGAGCGATGACTTTTCAACCCAATACCCAACAGTGCAAGAAGAAGGAGGAGGAGAGAAGAAGATGAAACAAATGATGGTATTAACGTTGCTGGTTGTGATGAGTCTGGTGGCGTGTCAGACGGCCATGGCCGTCAATTTGAGCGCGGAAGCCGCCCGGGCCATGACGGACCCGGTGGGATACGCCACCGTCAAGGACGGTGAGATCGCCTTCGGCAAAACGGCCACCGCCTACAGCCCGGCTTCCCTGAACAGCCTGTTGAACGCCTATGGCGTTTCCATCAGCCCCCAGGCCGCTCAGAGCCTCGAGGGGCCGGTGGGCTTTGCCTCGGTAAAGGACGGTGAGATCGCCTTCGGCAAGACCGCCACCGCTTACAGCCCCGCCGACTACCATGCGATCTTCACCGCTTACGGGCTGACCCTGGCCCCCCAGGCCGTGGCGACCATTAAGGGACCGGTGGGCTATGCTTCGGTCAAGGACGGCGAGATCGTCTTCGGCAAGACCGCCACCGCTTACAGCCCCGCCGACCTGAATGCGATTCTATCCGCCTATCAGGGTCCGATGGCCGAAGTCTCCGAACCGACGCCCGAGGACAGCGATGGGGACGGTGTGCCCAACGAGCGCGACCGCTGCCCCAACACTCCGCGTGGTGTCCGGGTGGATGCCGTGGGATGTCCGCTGGACAGTGACGGTGACGGCGTGGCCGACTACCTCGACCGCTGCCCCAACACTCCGCGAGGCGTTGAAGTCGATGCCCAGGGCTGCCCGATCGAGGAAGGCGTTGAGCCCGTGACCCCGGCCGCCCCTGGCGACGCTGACGGGGATGGTGTCACCGACGACCGCGATCAGTGCCCCGGCACTCCCAAGGGCGCCATCGTCAACGATGTCGGCTGCTGGGTGGTCGGCAACCTCCTGTTTGACTATGACAAGTCGGATATCCGGCCGCAATACTACTCCGATCTCGACCAGGTGGCCAAGGTTCTGAAGCAGAACCCCGGCCTGAAGGTGGAGATCCAGGGCCATACCGATAACATCGGCTCCAAGCGGTACAACTACCCGCTGTCCCTCCGCCGGGCCAAGTCCGTGGCCAACTATCTCATCCGCCACGGTGTTGACCCGAACCGGATCGAGACGGAAGGTTACTGGTTCTCCCGCCCGGTCGCCCCCAACGCAACCCCCGAGGGCCGGCAGAAAAACCGGCGGGTTGAAATTCACCCGATGTATTAGGGGACACGGGACGGGGATGAAAACGGCGTAACGCCATAAACGGATCCACGGTGATGTGGGGGCGCGGTTGACAACGCGCCGCCACATCACTATCATCTTTGCCTGATACGTAACGAGATGACAGACCAGGGCGTCCTTGCCGGCGGAGAGAAACCGCGCTTCGCCGGCAAGGGCGCCCGCCCCACCATCAAGAAAGGAACAAAAGATTATGGCAGCAGGTGTGTTGGAGATCGATGACGGCAGCTTTGAAAGCGAGGTCCTTCAGTCTGACAAGCCCGTTATGGTGGACTTCTGGGCCCCGTGGTGCGGTCCATGCAAGGCCATCGGCCCGGTGGTGGAGGATCTGGCCGGAAAGTTCGGCGAAAAGATCAAATTCACCAAGTGCAATGTGGACGACAACCCGGTAACCCCCAACAAATACGGCATCAAGGCCATTCCGACCCTGATTTTCTTCAAGGACGGAAACGTGGCCGAGCAGATCACCGGGATGGTGGCCAAATCGAAGCTTGAGGAAACCATCAATAGTATTCTTTAGGAAAGCGCGGACAAATGAGACGCACCGTCCATCAGGTCCTGTTCGACGGCGGCCCCCATTACGGAGCCGCCGTCCGTTTTTCAGCGCCTCGCTCATCCGCCGTCAGGCTGGCCGGGCTGATCTGCCTGCTGGCTCTTTTGCTTCCGGCGGGATGCGCCTGGTTTGAGACCAAAACCGAAGCCTCCGCCGACGAACTGGCCCACCGGGGGATGCGGGCATTCGAAAGGGAAAAGTACCGCAAGGCCATCGAAGCCTTCCAGAAGCTCCGGGACTGGTATCCCTTCAGCAAGTACGCCAAGCTCGCCGAGCTCAAAACGGCCGACGGCCATTTCCATTTAGGGGAATACGAGGAGGCCGTTTTTGTTTACGAGGAGTTCGAGTCACTCCACCCAAGGAACGAAGCCGTCCCCTACGTTATCTATCAGATCGGCCGGTGCCACTTCCAGCGGATGGAGGGCATCGACCGGGACCAGACCGCCACTCGCAACGCTCTGGAGACCTTCCTCCGGCTTCAGCGAACCTACCCGGACAGCCCCTATGCCCGGAAGGCCGAGGAGCCCATTCAGAAGTGTTACGAAAACCTGGCCGGCCATGAATTCTACGTGGGAATGTTCTATTTCAAAAGCGAACACTACGCCCCGGCCGCCAGCCGCTTTCAAGCGGTCCTCGATAACTACCCCGAAGGCGAATACCACCCGAAGGCCCGCCGATACCTCTCCCTGAGCCAGGCCCGCCAGAAATCCGACACCTCCGGCGACTGAGCGAATCGACCCCGCCGCCATGATTCCATGGGTGATGAAAAAACCCTTTACATGTCGCGGGGGGTCGGATATAAAGGCCGTTTGTTTTGGTGACAAAACGGTTATGATATTACCATTCGGTAAGACGAGGAGAGTCTAAAATGGCGAAGATGTGTGAGCTGTGCGGGAAAAAGCCCCAGGTAGGAAGCCACGTGAGCCACGCCCACAACGTGACCAAGCGGCGGTTCAACCCGAACCTCCAGCGAGTCCGAGCACTTAGAAACGGACAAGTTAAGCGGATTATGGTCTGCACCACCTGCATCAAGTCGGGCCGAGTGGTCAAGGCCCCGTAAGCAGGTGGGGCGAACGGAACGGATGCCGGCGCTGGATCGGCGTTACATCTTGATCCGGCGCACCTCCCGAATCTGCTTCAACCGGCGGATGGCCGAGATCACCCGGTTCAGGTGCTCCGTGTCGTGAACCGCCAGGGTAAAGAGCGAATCGACGGTCCCGTTCTCCCGGGTTTCGCTGTTGGCGGCGAGGATGTTGGCCCCCTCCTTGCTCATGGTGGCGGCCAGGTCCGCCAGAAGACCGACCCGGTCGTCGGACTTTATGTAGATCCGAACCGGATAGGTTTCAACCGTTTCCCGGTTCCACTCCACATCGATCCGCCGGTCCGGGTTCATTTTGAGCGCGTTGACGCAGCCGCTCCGGTGGATCGTAACCCCGTGTCCCCGTGTGATGTACCCGATGATCGGGTCCCCGGGGACCGGCTGACAGCACTTCCCGAACCGGATCAGGATGTCGTCGATCCCCTTCACCGTTACCCCGGTCCGGGGTTTCCGCTTCCGGACCCGCCGCATGAGTTTGTCGAGAATCGTGTCCGTGTTCGTGTCCGATTCATCCGACTCGTCGGATCGGGGTGAGAACTTCCGGACTACCTGCAACGGGGTGATCTTGCCGTAGCCCACACTGGCGATGAGATCCTCGGCGGTCTTGAAGCCGAACCCCTCCACCACCCGATCCATCTCCTCCGACCGCGCCAGCGTGTTGAAATTGAGCTTGTGCTTCCGGAACGCCTTTTCGCACATCTCCCGCCCAAGGGTGATACTCCGGTTTTTCTCCTGGGTCTTGATCCATTGGCGAATCCGGGATCGGGCTTTGACCGTCTTGACGAAGTGGAGCCAGTCCTTACTGGGCTGATGCCCCTTCTGGGTGATGATCTCCACCACGTCACCGGTCTGAAGCTCATACTTGAGCGGAACCATCCGGCCGTTGGCCTTGGCCCCGATGCATTGATTGCCCACCTCGGTGTGGATCAGATAGGCAAAATCCACCGGGGTCGCCCCCTTGGGCAGAGTCTTGATCTCCCCCTGGGGAGTGAAGACATAGACATCGTCAGGGAAGAGGTCGATCCGGACGTTTTCCAGAAACTCGTCCGGGTCCTTGATGTTTTCCTGGTTTTCGATGAGGTTCTGGAGCCAGGCAAAACGGTCGGTGATGCTTTTATCCAGCCGCTTGCCTTCTTTGTAGCCCCAGTGAGCCGCTATGCCCCACTTGGCCACCCGGTCCATCTCCTCAGTCCGGATCTGAATTTCCACCCGCTCCCCATAAGGCCCGATAACAGTGGTGTGGAGAGACTGGTACATGTTCGGCTTGGGGCGGCCGATGTAGTCCTTGAACTTGATGTCGATGGGCTTCCAGAGGGCGTGGAGCCGGCCCAGGGCCTCGTAGCATTGGGATTTGGTCTTGACGATGATCCGGAAAGCAATGATGTCATAGACATCCTCGAACCGGATGTTCTGAGATGTCATTTTCTGGTGGATGCTGTAGAGGTGCTTGTACCGGCCCATGATCTCGCAGGGAATCTCCGCCTCGTCCATCTCCTTCCGGATCAGCCCCTTGACCGTTTCGATATAGCTGTCCCGCCCCTCCCGGATCGTGCTCAGCCGCTGCTGGAGTTCCGCGTAGCGGTCGGGCATCAGATACATGAAGGCGGTATCTTCCAACTCCTTTTTCATCCAGTAGATCCCCAGACGGGAGGCGATGGCTGAGTAGATATCCAGGGTTTCCTTGGAGATTTCCCGCTTTTTATGCTCCTTTTTGTGGTACCCGAGGGTCCGCATGTTGTGGAGCCGGTCGGCGAGCTTGATAAGAATGACCCGGATGTCGTCGGCCATGGCCAGGAGCATCTTCCGGATGCTTTCGGCCTGCCGGGCCTGAGCGCCGGCAAAGGCGAGCTTCGAGATCTTGGTGACCCCGGCGACAATGTGGCGGACCTCGTCCCCGAAAATCTCCTCGATCTCCGCCTCGGTGGCATGGGTGTCCTCGATGACATCGTGAAGAAGGCCGGCGGCGATACTCACCACGTCGAGGTTCATGTCCGCCAGGATGCCGGCCACCTCCAGGGGATGGGAGAGGTAAGGCTCACCGGAAAGCCGGACCTGGCCGTCGTGGACCCGGGCCGAATAGATGTAGGCCCGGTCCACCAGGTCGATGTCCGCGTCGGGGAGGTTCTCGAGGATCCGATCGATGATGTCGTTGATGCGGATCATTCGACTAATAGGCCTTGGCAAAGACGACCCGTTCTTGACTCTCCTTTCCGCAGGCGATGCACCGGCCGGTTTCAGCGGAGTTGTCCAGGGGAATACATCGAATGGTCACGGTGAGGTCGTCCTTGATTTTCGACTCACATTCCGGGTCGCCGCACCAGTGGGATCGGGCCAGGCCGCCGTGGATCTCCGGCTTTTCCGGATTCCGGGGGGTAAAAAAGGCCGTAAAGTCCTCGGGGGCGTCGATATCCACGGTGTTTTCGGTCCTGAAGGCCAGAGCCTGCTCATAGAGGCTCGTCTGGATCTCGTCCAGGATCCGGGGCATCCGGGCGATCAGCTCGGCCCGGGGGATCGACTCCCGGTCCCTGGGGGCCCGGTCCCGTCTCCCCACGAAAACCGCGTCGGCGGCCATGTCCCGAGGACCGATTTCGATCCGGATGGGAATTCCCTTGCGAATCCAGTCCCAGTTTCGGGCTCCGCCGATATCCCGGTCGTCGATCTCGACGCCCAGCCGGCGGCCGCTATACCGGACATCCCGGAGCGCCTCGGCGAGGGCATTTGTATAATCGGTGATGGGTCCCCGCTGATCATCCTTCATGACGATGGGCATCAGAACCACATGCGAGGATGCGACCCGGGGGGGCAGACGCAGGCCGTCATCGTCGCCGTGGGTCATGATCACTCCACCAATGAGCCGGGTGGAGGCGCCCCAGGATGTGGTCCAGGCCAGCTCCTCGGTCTCATCCGCCGTCTGGAAGCGAATCCCCGAGGCTCGGGCGAAATTCTGGCCCAGAAAGTGGGATGTCCCGGCCTGAAGCGCCTTTTTGTCCTGCATCAGGGCCTCGATGCAGAGGGTATCCACGGCGCCGGGAAAGCGCTCCGCGGCGGTCTTCCGCCCCCGGATCACCGGCATGGCCAGGTAGTCCTCGGCCAGGCGGGTGTAAACATCGAGCATCATCCGGGTCCGCTCCATGGCCTCCTCGGCGGTGGCATGAGCCGTATGGCCTTCCTGCCAGAGAAACTCGCTGGTCCGGAGAAAAATCCGGGTCCGCATCTCCCAGCGGACCACGTTGGCCCACTGGTTGATCAACAGCGGCAGGTCCCGATACGACGAGACCCATTTGGAAAAGGCGTCGCCGATGATGGTCTCGGAAGTGGGCCGGACCACCAGGGGTTCGGTCAGGACGCCGGCCGGTACCAGCCCGCCCGCTGCGTCCTTTTCCAGCCGGTGATGGGTCACCACGGCGCACTCCTTGGCGAACCCCTCGACGTGCTCGGCCTCCTTTTCCAGAAAGCTCAACGGAATGAAGAGCGGAAAGTAGGCGTTTTTCACGCCGGTGGCTTTAAAGAGGTCATCAAGTTCCCGGACGATGTTCTCCCAGAGCGCGTACCCCCAAGGTTTGATGACCATGCAACCCCGGACCGGCGAGCGCTCGGCGAGATCCGAGGCCCGCACCACCTGCTGATACCATTCCGCGTAATCTTCGCCCCGCGTGGGGGTAATTGCCGTCTTAATCCGTTTTCCCATGTACCAATCTCCGTCTCAGGGCGTTTCCCCGCGTTCATAATCCCGGATCTCCGCCAGGAGCGCCTCCACGAGGCGGTCCTGGGGCACGGTCCGCACTATCTTTCCTTTTCGAAACAATACTCCCCGGCCGTCACCGCCGGCGATCCCCACGTCCGCCTCACGGGCCTCTCCGGGCCCGTTGACGGCACATCCCATGATCGCCACCCGGAGTGGTCGGGTGGATGTCATAAGCTCCCGCTCCACCGCCTCGGCGATGGCAAAGAGGTCCACCTTGCACCGACCACAGGTGGGGCAGGAGATAATCTCCGGCCCCCGCCGGCGGATCTCGAGGGCCCGAAGGATTTCCCATCCCGTCCGGACCTCCTCCACCGGGTCCCGGGTCAACGAAACCCGGAGGGTGTCACCGATCCCCTCGGCCAGAAGCATCCCGATGCCAATGGCCGATTTCACGATCCCGGAAAACAGCCCCCCCGCCTCGGTCACGCCGATATGGAGAGGGTAATCGGTCCGCCGGGACAGGAGCCGATAGGCGGCCAGGGTCCGGCCGACGTCCGATGCCTTGAGGGAGACCTTGATCCGGTCGAAGCCGAAAGACTCGAGGAGGTCGATCTTCCGAAGCGCGCTTTCCACCATCGCTTCAGCGCCAGCCCCGTTATACGCTTTCCGGATCGCCTTTTCAAGTGAACCCGCGTTGACGCCCACCCGGATGGGAATACCGCGGTCCCGGGCACAAGCCACCACAGCGGCGACCTTGTCCCGGCCGCCAATATTGCCGGGATTGATCCGCAGGCCGTCGGCGCCGGCTTCGGCCGAGGCAATGGCCAGGCGGTAGTCGAAGTGAATGTCGGCGATCAGCGGGATTTCGATTTCCGTTTTTATGGCCCGGATCGCCAAAGCGGCCGCCTCGTCGGGGACCGCCACCCGGACGATCTCGCACCCGGCGGCCGTCAAACGCCGGATCTGATCGACGGTGGCCTTCACATCCGTTGTGGGGGTGTTGGTCATGGACTGAACCGATACCGGGGCCGATCCGCCCACCGGTACCGATCCCACGTTAATCCGCCGGGTCGGCCGCCGCTCGATGGGAAAAGTCTTATGATTCATTGGATTATTAGGTAAATAGGTAAATAGGTAATAGGTAATAGGTAATAGGTTATAGGTTATAGGTTATAGGTTATGGGTTATGGGTTATCGAAATCGAAATCGAAATCGGGATCGGGATCGGGATCTAAATCGGGATCGGGATCGGGATCGAAATCGCTATCGAAATCGATCGGAAATCAGGCGCCAATTAAGGCAGGTTACAGGTTAAAGGCTATCCGGTTGCGGGTATGAGCAAAAAACGGTATAATGGGAGCCGATTTGGTTTTCAACCGCTAAGGAGACAGACTCAATGACCGACGCCCATACATCATTTGAGGCCAAACACGGCCCCGACGCTCGTCCCGACCCCGATATCCGGGAGGCGGTGGCGGCCCGGGAAACTTCGGGGGCCATCTCCTGCGCCCGGGCTCACAAGATTTCCCGGACCCTGGCCGTCCCCCCCGCCGCCGTCGGCCGGACCATCGACCTGATGGGCATCCGCCTGACCAAGTGCCAGCTCGGCCTCTTCGGCTTCAGCCCGGAGAAAAAGGTAGTCACTCCAATCGCCGACCCCGACCCGGACCTCGCCGAGGCCATCCGGGCCGCCGCCCCCGACGGCCGCCTCTCCTGCGCGGCCGCCTGGGAGATCGCCGACTGGCTCCGGGTTCCCCGGATGACGGTCAGCGGCGCCTGTGAAACGGCCGCGATCAAGATCAAACCCTGTCAACTGGGGGCTTTCTGAGGTTTCCAATGAGACCTCCGAGGTTTCCAAAACCTTGGAGGTCTTCCCAAAACCTCGGAGGTCGGCCGGGCGGCGGAATCTGGAGGCTCTATCTGGTCGCGGCTCTGTTGGTGGCGGCCTTCGGCCTCTTCCCCCGGGGGGATCGGCTGCCTCGGGACCCGGTGTTCGACCGGATCATCGAGCGCGGCCGGATCACCGTCATCACCCGCAACAACGCCCACTGCTACCACATCTATCGCGGCGAGGCCATGGGCTTCGAATACGACCTCGCCCGGGCCTTCGCCGACTATCTGGGCGTGGAGCTGGCCGTTCAGACCTCGGCTCGATGGGAGACGATGCTCCCCGAGCTCCGGCAAGGCAAAGGGGATTTCGTCGCCGCCAGCCTCACCATAACCGACGCCCGCCGGGAAGCCATCGCCTTCTCCCGCCCTTACATGCCGATCCAGCAGCACCTGATCGTCCACCGGAACAACAATACAATCAGCCAGGCGGCCGATCTCGCCGGAAAAACGGTCCACGTCCGAGCGGGGACCAGCTACGCCGAACGCCTGGAGAATCTCCAGGCAGCCGGGATCGACCTGGAGATCGCCCCTCACCCGGACCTGCCCACCGAGGAGCTGATCCGGATGGTGGCCGAGGGAGAAATCGAGGTAACCGTGGCTGACAGCAACATCGCCATGCTCAACCGGCGGTATTACCCCCAGGCGGTGGTGGCCGGCCCCATCAGCGAAAAGCAATACCTGGGCTGGGCCGTCAGCCCCCGGGCCCACATCCTCTTGTCAAAGATAAACCGGTTTCTCGCCCATTCCCGGGAAACCGGCCGGTTTGCCGAAATCTACAACCGGTATTACGCGGAGGTGGAAATCTTCGACTACACCGACCTGGCGACCTTCCACCAGCGGATCGAAACCCGGCTGCCCCAATACCTCCCGGCCATCCGCCGGGCGGCCCGGAAACACGGATTCGACTGGCGGTGGATCGCCGCCCAGATCTATCAGGAATCCCATTTCGATCCCCGGGCCAGGAGCCCCGCCGGAGCCCAGGGCCTGATGCAGCTCACTCGCCGGACGGCCCGATCCATGGGGGTCAAGGACCCGTACCACCCGGTTCAAAGCATCCGGGGCGGGGTCCGATATCTTAAAAAGCTGTACGACTTCTACGACAAGGCCCGGGGTCGAGACCGGTTCTTTATCGCCCTGGCCGCCTACAACGTCGGCCGGGGTCACATTTTAGACGCCCGAAACCTGGCCCGGGACCGGGGCCTGGATCCGGACCAGTGGGCATCCCTGACCCAAACCCTGCCGCTGCTCAGCCGAAGACAGTACTACGCCGACGCCAAGTACGGCTACTGCCGGGGTACGGAACCGGTCCGCTACATCCGCCAGATCACCGTTTACTACGATATCCTCCGGCGCCGGGATATCGAGTACGACCCAGACGACCCGGGCGACCGGCTCCCATTCGGCGCCGACGCGCCCCTACCCCGGCCCGGACGGCAGGAGAGACCGGACGGCGGCCAGCAGCTCCTCCCGGCCGATGGGCTTGGAAAGGCTCCGGTCCGCCCCGAAGGTCTCGGCCAGCTCGAGGTACTCCCGAGCCGTGATCCGTCCGCCGCCGGAGATGGCGATGATTTTGGTCTCCGGAAAATCCCGGCGGATCTCGATAATGGTTTCGATGCCCTCCTTGTCGGGCATGATCAGGTCGGTGATGATCAGGTCCGGACACTGCTCCCGGCAGCGGGCGAGGGCTTCGTTTCCCTCAGCGGCCTCCGACACCGCATACCCCTCCATCTCGAGAATCCGGCGGAACATCTCCCGAATCATGGCCTCGTCATCAATGATCAGGATGTGCGGCATCGGTGATCTCCTTAACCTCCTTTCCGGGTGCCGTTATTGGATCCGCTCGACGTCCAGACCCTCCAGGGTCTCCGGAGCCAGGGGCAAAATCCAGATGGTCTCGTACCCGGTAAAGCCTTTTGGGGTATAGAAAAAGCAGTAACATTTCAGGCGAAAGCCCTCGATTTCGTATTCATCGTAGCCGAAATTTCCGGCGGTGTCCGCGTTCAGGGGATGGATTCCCCGGTCGGCGAGATGAGCCCGGAGGATCTCGTAACAGGCACCGTTCATCCGGATGTCGAACTGGACGGCGGAAAGCCGATCCAGATTGGAGACGATGTTCTGAAACAGGGTGAACTCGTGGATGACCGACCGGGTCTCGGGGTTTAAATTCTCGTAGTTGCCTTTGATGGCGATGAGGTCCCGGATGTGGGGAAACCGGTCGATGGCCTTCTGGAAATATCGCCGGTTGTGCTCTATCAGCTCGGGGACCGAGATATGCTCCAGCCGGGCCGCGAGGTTGACCGTTTCGCCGGTCACGGTGAAATCCCGGACGATCTCGTTGCCCAGATTGGAACGGAGGATCTGGTGCCCGAAGGTCACCCCGCTGCGAAGGCCGAGCCGGCTCTCGCTCAGCCCCGACTCCCGGATCAGCCGGTTGAGCATCCGGCAGAGGGCGAAGACGGCGAAAACGATGTTGAGGACGGCGTCCCGGGCTGAATCTCCCATGCTCCCGGCCGTCGGCCGGTTGGAGCTCAAAAAGACGCACATCACGTTGTCGCCCATGAACTTGTCGATCCGCCCCCCGAACCGCTTGCTGATAAGCTTGGTCCCCTCGAAAAAGGGCTGCTGGATCTTATTGAGGTAGAAGAGTTTGCCGTGGGCGTTGAGGAACTCGGTACTCGCCCGCATGTCGGAAAAGCTGATGCAGCCGCTTTCGGTCTGATCGGAGACCCCGAACTTCAGGACGTCGGTGAACTTCTCCCACTCGTTCGGTTCGACGATCCCGTCGGCGTTTTTCCGTCCCGACCGGCAGAGGCAGCGATCCTGGTGCTCCCGCTCGAGAAAGGAGAAGATGAGCCGGAATTCGTTGGTGGCGTCCGGCCCCTCCAGGACGATGAAGCGGCCGGGCGCCTCGGAAAACCGCTTAATGAGCACGGCGTCGGTGTCGCTGAAATCGGGGGAGATGATCGTCTCCCCCTTGGGATCGAGCCGCCGGCCGAGGTAGGTGATTTCGTCGGGGAAAAGGCGGACCAGGGAGCTGTCCAGCGCATAGAGCCAGAGCAGGCTGGTGGGATAGCTCGCGTCATAGAAGTAGCGTTTGATCCAGTCGAGATAGCGCGGGATGAGAGGCTCGTCACAGATGGGAATAAACAGGCAGGTCAGGTCATCCAGCGGGGCCGAGAAAAAGAAAATCCGGGTCAGGATGTCGAAGGCCCGAAGGTCCGGGTTGCTGGCGATCCGGTGTTCAAGCTGATCAGTGGCCAGACGCTTGATAAACCGCCAACAGCATATATGGGCCGCCTCGCCCCGATAGCATTTGAGGATGAACCGGTAGAGATGAGCGTTGAGCACGGCGTAATAGGAGCCGGAGTCGGGAAGGACCGCCGCCGGAACTCCGGCGAAGGTTTCCCGGAGGATCGCCTCGGCGGCATCCTGGGATTCGGTGCGCTCCAGGCGGGCCAGGGCCCCGGCCAGGGCGTCCGACTGGGCGGACAAGGGGCTACGAGGGGGGATCATGGGCATCTCTCCACTGCCGGCCGGATGGACCGGATTTGGGTTGTCGGTTTGCCCGCGGTGGTGTATAAACGGTTGCCATCGGCTCCAGAATAATCGAGGGGGACTGAGAATGCCAGAAAAAAATTGGAGACCGCTTGCCGGCCGGGCCGCCGGGGGATCAGCTCGCTGGGTCGGTACCGCTCCCCGGCGGCCGGCCGGCGGAGGGTGGTTTGCGGTCGGCGCGGTCCTCGGTGCGCTGGGGGTCGCGGCCGGCGCTTACGGATCCCATGCTCTGCCGCCTTCGACGGCGGCCCTGTTCGAAATCGGGGTCCGGTACCACCTGATCCACGCTCTGGCCCTTTTGGGCGTCGGCTACGCGGCCCGGCAATGGCCGGGCCGGTCTCCGGGCCTGGCCGGTTGGCTTTTTCTCATCGGCATCGGCCTGTTCTCCGGCGGTCTCTACCTTCGGGCCGTCACCAACGGAGCGGGGATTCCGGGGGCTCCACCGGTCGGGGGGCTGTCACTGATAGCCGGTTGGGCCGTCCTGGCATCAGCCCCTTTTGGGGCGGGCCGGCGCGACGGGGTGGCCACCCGGGTCCGGCCGAACCGCCGGCTGCCCTGATCGAGCCCGCCCCCGCCATCGGATGGACATTAACAGCCGTCTCCGAGGGTCTGGCCGTGCTCCCCTTCAAAACGGCGGATCAGATCCCGCATCCCCTCGGCCACGGCCCGGTATTTCCGGTTGGCCTCCACCCGGAGCTCGGCGGGCAGCCTGTCGATCCGCCGACGGGTCCGCTTGAGCATCCGCCGGCGCTCCTTCCAGAGCCGCCGGACCTGGCGGATCGCATCCCGGGACCCCCTGGTCGCCGTTTTCGAGCACCCGTCCATCCGATCCCGAAGGCGGACATACATCTCGTCGAGGGTGGTGGTGATGGTATCCATCTTGAGGGTCTGCTGGGTGATCACGTGAAAGTGATGCCCCATCAACGAGAGGCTGATGGTCTCCGAAAAGGCCCGACGGTGGCGGATCAGGTTTCGGATGACGAACTTGAGGTACTGGAGCCCATAGGGGGTAAAGGGCTGTCGGCAGAGCGACCGGAAGAGGATCCGCAGATCCTTCGGCCGGATCGGCCGCTGGAAATAGTTTGTGGGGCCGATCCCGTCGAGGAGCCGGTTGCAACGGTCGAAGTAGCGGCGGAGATTCCGGTCGTAAATGGCCGACAACACCCGCCGATAGCCCCGGCGGAGTTGGTCTTCGTCCATCTTCGGCACGAAGTTGGTGACCAGGTGATGGGTGTTGTTGCCGTCCGATTCCTCCCGGAGCCGCCCCTCACGCCGGAGCCTGGCGTAGAGCCGGGTTCCGGGGAGAGCCGTCAGGAGGCCGATCATGGCCATGGCGATACCGTTTTGCTCGATAAACTCCACCTGACGGTCGAAAATGTCCTCGGAATCGCTGTCGAACCCCAGGATGAAACCGCCCATCACCCCCATCCCATGGGCCTTGATCCGGCCAATGGCCGAGACCATGTCGGTCTTCAGGTTCTGGGTCTTGCCCGTTTCCGTGAGGGACTCAACCGAAGGGGTCTCGATGCCGATGAAAACCTCGTTGAAGCCGGCGTCCCGCATCCCGTTCAAGATCTCGGGATCGTCGGCCATGTCGATGCTCGCCTCGGTGAAAAACCGGAACGGAAAGCCCCGGTCCGCCTGCCATTGCCGGAGGGCCGGCAGGAGCTCCCGCTTGACCCGTCCCCGGTTCCCGATGAAGTTGTCATCGACGATGAACACCGAGCCCCGCCAGCCCAAACGGTAGATAGCTTCCATCTCGGCGGTCATCCGGTCCGCCGCCTTCAGTCGTGGCCGATTTCCGTAAACCGGCCAGATGTCACAGAACTCGCACCGGAACGGACACCCCCGGCTATACTGAACCGCCATGGATGCGTAGGCGTCCAGATCCAGAAGATCGAACCGGGGTACCGCCGATTCGCTCAGGTCCGGCCGGGTCCCGCAACGGTACTCGGACCGGGCCGTACCCCGTTCCAGATCCTCGAGAAGCGGCCCAACCAGGTGCTCCGCCTCCCCGAGGACGAGGTGATCGACCCCGGTGATCTCCCGATGGCAGGCGGTGGGATAAGGGCCGCCGGCCACCACTCGCCGGCCAACCCGGTTACAGCGGTCCACCACATCCGCAAACCCGTCCTTCTGAACGATCATCGCCGACACGAAGACCACGTCGGCCCACTCGATATCAGCATCGGTCAGGGAAGTGACGTTCATGTCGATCAGCTTCAAACGATACCGGTCGGGGATCAGCGCCGCCACGGTGAGCAGGCCCAGCGGCGGCATGTTGCTCCGCTTCCGGATCAGCTTGAGGGCGTACTTAAAACTCCAGTAGGTGTTTTTCGGCACCTCGGGATAGACCAGCAAAATGTTTTCCAGTGACGCCATGGAAGGCCTCCGTTCTGCTCCTAAGAGCTTTGGGGTTGCCAAAGACGGGCACGGGGACGTCCCGAGGAGAACACGCGGGGTGGACCGGGCCGTCCGCCGTCATTCCCGAGCGATGGATTGACGCTCCGTTATCGACGCCCCAACGCTTAGGCGGCCCGAAGACGTGTCAATGTCAATCGGCACGTCAAAATCGATAGCGTTCAGGATACCACCGCCGCCCTGAAAAAACAAGAATATTTCGACCGATATCGCATAATCCACCGGTCCGCCGGACCCATCCTCAACCGAAAGGAGACGACCCCATGACCCGAGATGCCCCGGAATCACCCGATGTCCGGATCGCGGTGCTTGAAAGTACTTTCGAGGCCCAGGTGCTCGATTCCATGCTCACCGAGGACGAGATTCCCCATCGGATCCGGTCCTATTACGACACGGCTTATGACGGACTCTTTCAGATGCAGAAGGGCTGGGGCGAAATCCGGGCCCCGGCCGATTATCGGGACCGGATCCTCGAAATTCTGACCTTTATCCGATCTGAAAACCATGTTATAGAAGATGATGACGGGGAGGATGAGGAGCCCCCGTCCCTCGCCTGATCCTCAAAAATGAAGCCATTCAACCGCATGAAGGAGGTCTCATCATGTCCGATTTCGAAACGGCGCTCAACGTCGGGCGCCCCCCCAACATACAAACTCTCTTCCCCAACTCGAAGGCCCTTATCGTCAGCGGGAAATTCATCGATCTGGCGATGCTCAAGAAGGGCCGGGCCATCTGCATGGCGGCCAACGGCCGGAGCCATCTGGTTATCCGGGGGGTCCTTCGAGCCGCCCAGCGGGCCAACTCGGCGCTTATCGTGGAGATCGCCAAGTCGGAAGGCGGGGCCGGGGCTTATTGCGCCGTCAACCTCTGGAACATCGCCCGGCAGGTGGACGCGCTGGCCAACGAGATGGGGATCACGGTTCCGGTGGCGGTCCACGCCGACCATTACGGGATCAAGAAGCCCGAGGAGGTGGCGGCGGCCCGGCTGGAAATCCCCACCCTGTTCGAGGCCGGGATCACGTCCATTGCCATCGACGCTTCCCACCTTCCCGACGACGAAAACCTCCTGGCCAGCCTTGCCTTGAAGCCTCTGGTGCCGGACTGGGCCGGCTACGAGACCGAGGTGGGGGAGATCAAGGGGAAGATGGGGCTTTCCACCGAGGAGGAGGCCCGGTACCTGATCGCCGGCCTCAACGCCCACTCCATCTTCCCCAACTGGATCGCTCTGAACAACGGCACCACCCATGGGATCGAAGCCAGCGACACCGGCATCCAGGTGGAGCTGACCGCCCAGATCCACGACGCGCTGACGCCCTACCGGGTCTCCGGAGCTCAGCACGGGACCTCGGGGAACTCCTCCGATCGACTTCGGAAAATCGCTGAACGGACCCGGACCACCAAGGCCAACGTGGCCACGGCGCTCCAGATGATCTCCTGGGGAGTGGAGGTCAACGACTACGGCAACGCCATTCTCGACGCTGACGGCAGCTTCCGGAAGGTCGAAAACGAGGGGGTTTCCGAAGCCCTCTGGGATGAAATGGTGGCTTATGCCGGGGAGAAGGGCTGGAAAAAGGGGGACTTCAAGAAGCTCAACCTCCCCTTTGAAAACAAGATTCTCGGCCAGCCGGCCGGCATCCGGGAGCGGATGGCCAGGCGGGTGGAAGACTTCGCTTACAACATGATGGCAAACGTCCTCAACGCCGGCGACACGGCCCCCATCGTCATGGATCTCATCCGGTCGGCGGGCGGCCCTGATCCCGGCCCCAAGGCCGAGCGGATCGAGGACCCCGGCGAGTGGACCGAGGCCAAAATCCGGGAAAAGGCCCCCATCAAGTCGGACACCGGTCCGGCCGGGGATTTCGACGACTGATGCGGCGGGGACTCCATGGCCGGGGCGGCCCCTCCGCCCCGGCCCGGTAACCCGGCGCCATGACTCGGGTTCTGATACGGCGGGCGCTGACCGTAGTGGTCCTGTCGGTTCTGGTGGCGACGACCGCGTCAGCGGACATCATCCTCCGGGACCGGCCGCTCTATCTGGTGGGTGACGACGCATTCCCCCCTTTCAGCTTTGAAACCGACGGCCGGTTAGAGGGGATCGACTGCGATATCATCCGGGAGATGGCCCGGCGGATGGGGGTTTCGGTGACCATCGAGCTGGTCCCGTGGCGGCGGCTCATCGAGCTGATCCGGACCGGCGGCTGTGACGGCGGTTTTTCGCTCTTTTCAACCCCCGAGCGGCGGCGGGTCGCCTGGTTCGCCGATGGAACCCCCATCCACGAGAGCACCTTTTACCTTTACGTCCGGCCGGAACGGACCTTCCGGTTCGAATCCCTTGATGACCTGGACGGCCGGACCATCGGCATCGACCGGGGCTTTTTCATCAGCCGTGATTTTGACCGGGCCGTTGCCGGGGGCCGGTTTTCCCTGGAGGCGGTTGAGGGGGTTGCCGTCAATCTCCGGAAGCTCGCGGCCGGTCGGATCGACGGCTTTGTGGCCAACGCCGACGTGGTCAGCTATTACCAGCGGAACCATCCCGCCGGCCCCGTCCCGGTCGTGGCTCTGCCCCGGCCGGTGGTCGATCGTCGGGGCGCTTATCTCGTCCTCTCCCGAGCCGGTCCCGTTGCCGACCCGGAGGGGATGATCCGGCGGATGGAGGCCGCGCTGGCCGCCATGGTCGCCGACGGGACCCGGGACCGGATCATCCGCCGGTACCTGCCGCTCCCGGACGAGGCCGACGCCTCGTTAACCGAACCGACCGATTCTAAATGACGATCGCCCCCGATGCCTAAGACTGACCACATCCCGTCTCCAGCCTCTGAAAATCCGGACGGCCCCGCCGCCGACCGTTCGATCACGGCCAATTCCCATCCCGATCCGGCTCAACGGCCCCCGTCCATCGCCCGGAACCTCACCCTGAGCCTCGTGATCACCGTGATGGCGGTAGCCGGAATCGCCATCGGAATTAACTACATCAACGAGATCCGCCAAGCCCGTCGGGATATCGAGGCCCGGGCCGACGAATACATCGAGCTGCTGGTGGGCAGCATCCAGGTCCCCTTATGGAACCTGGAATACGAGACGGTCAACCACATTGCCGAATTCTTCGCCAAAAACGTCAACCTCAACGACCTGCGGATCGTCGGGGATAATGGGACCGTCTATTATGACATCGACCAGGAGCGGGAAGGCCCCTTTATCCGCCGGAGCGCCACTATACGGCACGAGGGCGTCCCGGTGGGTACCGTCCAGATGGGCCTGGTGGCCCGGTTGCCGGAAAATGTGAGCGGGAGCATCCTTCAGGGGAGCTTTCTGACCCTGTCAGTGGTGCTGTTCACCCTGATCGCGGCCACCGGGGTGCTCCTGCGGATTTTTCTGAAAGGTCCACTGGACCAGCTCGGGGCCATTGTCCACGCCTACGACATCCAGCGGGCAACCCCGGGTGTGGTGGATCGAGCCAACCTGGCCGCCGAGTTCGAGCCCTTCGTGGACCTTTTGGAGCGGATGCGGGACCAGATTCGCTCCCAGATGGCCGCGTTGCGCCAGGCCGAGGCAAAATACCGGACCATCTTTGAAAACGCGGTGGAAGGGATCTTCCAGACCACCCCTGAAGGACGCCTCCTCACGGCCAATCCGGCTCTGGCGTCCATGCTGGGGTATGACACCCCGGAGGCGGTGGTCGCATCCGTGGACAACATTGCCACCCAATGCTACGCTCAGGCGGAGTGCCGGGACGACATGCTCGCGATCATCCAGCGCGAGGGACGGGTCGTGGGCTACGAGACCGAGCTGATCCGAAAGGACGGCACGGTCTTCTGGGCCGCCATCAACGCCCGGGCCATTCGGGACGAAACCGGACGGATCTCCTGTTACGAAGGCACCATCATCGACATCTCGGAGCGCAGGCGGCTGGAGGAGCTGGAGCGGGCGGAGGCGACGGCCGATGCCGAAAACCGGGCTAAAAGCGAGTTTCTCGCCAACATAAGCCATGAAATCCGGACCCCCATGAACGCCGTCCTCGGACTCACCGGCCTGCTGGGAAAAACCGAGCTGACCGCCAAGCAGCGGGACTATACGGGGAAAATCGGGGCCTCGGCCCGGATGCTTCTGGGGGTCATCAACGACATCCTCGACTATTCGAAGATCGAGGCCGGCCAACTGGTCCTGGAATCGACGGAGCTCCGGATCAACCAAATCATGGAGCGGCTGTCGGACGGGTTCTCCGAAAAGTCGGCCGCCAAGCATATCGAGCTGGTGGTCTCGGTGGCCAGGGGAGTGCCGGATCGGCTGATGGGCGATCCCTACCGCCTCGAACAGATCCTCGCCAACCTCACCGACAATGCCGTAAAGTTCACTGACCGAGGCGAAGTTCTGGTCCATGTCGAGGCGGTGGGTGGAGATGACAAGACGACGGCCCTCGCCTTCACGGTCAAGGACACCGGGATCGGGATGTCTCCGGAGATGCTCCGCCGGATGTTCCGGGTGGATCGACGAGGGGGAGCGGAAGGCGAGGGACCGGGTACCGGCACCGGCCTGGGGCTGATGATCTGCCGCCGGCTCGTCCGGATGATGGGCGGGGAGCTCCGGGCTGACAGCACTCCTGATGGCGGGACCACTTTCCGGTTTACCCTCCGCTTCCAGCGGCATCCCGACGCGGCGGTCGATGACATGCAGCTTCCGCGAGGGCTCTCCGGCCTCAAGGTTCTGGTGGTCGATGACAATGAAAGCGCCCGGAACACCATCGAGGAGATGCTCCGGAGCTTCGGTTTTAAGACGGCCGCCGTGGAGACCGGAGAGCAGGCCCTGGAGCATCTCCTCCAAAAACGGAAGCCGACTGATCTGATGATCACCGACTGGCGAATGCCGGGCCTGGACGGCGTGGAGATCTGCAAACGGCTCCGCCGGGAGCCGGACTTTGCCGAGCTCCCCCTGATCATCCTGACCGAGATGGGCAACGAGGAGGTGATGCACCGGGCCGAGGCGGCGGGGGTCAACGCCTGTCTGATCAAGCCCGTCAAACAGTCGATCCTTTTCGACACGATCATCGAGCTGTTCGTTGATCGGGTGCGGGCCGCTTACAAGACGGCCATCGATGCCGAAGCGGCGGCGGACTCCCGGCTCGATGGAGGCCGCGTGCTCCTGGTGGAGGACAATCTCATCAACCAGGAGGTGAGCCAGGAACTCCTGACGGGGATGGGGCTCGAGGTGGCCGTGGTGGGTGACGGGCAGGCGGCGGTGGACGCGATCCGCGAAGACCCGTCCCGATACAATGCCGTCCTCATGGACATCCAGATGCCGAATCTCGACGGCTTGGCGGCCACCCGGCAAATCCGCGAGGATGACCGCTGTACCCGGCTCCCAATTATCGCCATGACCGCTCACGCTCTGGACGGAGACCGGGAAGCCTGCTTCGAGGCGGGCATGGACGACTACATCAGCAAGCCCATCGACCCCGACGAACTCCGTGCCGTGCTCCTCCGATGGATCGCCCCGCCGCCGGTCGAGGCGGACGCCGCCGACCCGGGGGATGAAACAGACTCGCCACGGGATATTTCCGAACAGCTCAATAAGGCAGGTTACAGGTTAAAGGCCGTCGGTCGCGGGGATGAGCAAAAAATCGACACTGAAACCGGGCTTCAGCGGGTCGGGGGGAACCATCAGCTCTATGCCAGGCTGCTTCGCGAATTTTGGGGGGCTTATGGGGACGCGGCCGACCAGATCCAGGAGCTGCTCCGTCGAGGGGACCGGGACCGGGCTCGGGAGCTGATCCAGCGTCTGAAAAGTGTCGCCGGGAATATCTCGGCGGGGGATGTCCACGCCGCGGCCGAGGCCCTCGAACACGAATTCCGTCGGCCCGACGACCAGGGCGGGATATTTCCGAACAGCTCAATAACGGAGGTCCTTATCTCGGGGCTCCGCGAAGCCGTGGACCGGGCAGTCTCGGAAGTCCGGGGGATGCGTCAGGTCAACCCCGTCGAGGCGGGGGCCGAATTCCGGGCGGAGCCCATTGACACGGTTCTGTTGGCCCGCCTGAACGAAATGCACACCCTTCTGCTCACCGAAAACCCGCTGGCGGTCAACCACCTCCCATCCCTTCATCGGCTCCTGAACAGGCCCAGCGAGCGCCAACGCATCCGCCAGATATCCGAACACCTCGGGCGCCTCGACTACCAGTCGGCCCGGAACACCCTGGCGGTTCTGGCCTGGGGTCTGGGGGTCTGCCTCACCGGCGAAAAGGCGGGCTAAGTTTCTTCCCCCGGCCATCGCCGGATGGCGATGTGGTCCGGAAAGGCCTGGGGCTTGTAAAGGGATTTGCCCAACAGGAGCCGGAGGCATTCCTGGATGCTTTCGGAAATGGTCGGGTGGGGATAGACGAGCTTGAGGACGTCTTCGACGCCGTGGCCGCCGTCCATGAGGTGAGCGATGGAGACGATGGTGCTGGAGACCTGGGGGCCGGCGGCGCGCATCCCCAGAATGGTCCCGGTGTCGTCGTCGCTGACGATGATCTTGACAAAGCCGGTCAGCGCCCGCATGGCAATGGCCCGGTTGACCAGGGCGTTGGGAAATCGGGCCACCCGGTAGGGGATTCCCCGCCGTTGGCAGGCCTTTTCGTTCAAACCCACCGCCGCCACCGCCGGCCGGAAAAACATGATCGTGGACATGGTGTCGTAGTTGGGGGGATATCCCGGCTCTCCGAACATGGCGGTAACCGCGTATCGGCCCTCCTTTTCAGCGATGTTGACCAGCGCCGGATGGGGGGTGACGTCGCCTACCGCCCAGATGTTGGGGGCCACCCGGCCGGTGGGGTCGGAGATCAGGTGACCCCGCTCGCCGGGGATCAGCCCGGCCCGCTCCACCGCCAGCCCCGACAGGTTGGGGACCCGGCCGATGGAGACCAGAACCGTCTCCACTTCCACGACCTCCGCGTGGCCGTCGGCGAAGTCGAGAACCACATCCAGGTGATCATCCCGCCGGGTCACGTCCTTCAGATGGGCCGAGTGGATAATCCGGACCCCCTTGTCGGTGAGACTCCCGGAGACGAACCGGCTCACATCATCGTCTTCGTAAGGGATCACGCCGTCCTGGTGATCCACGAGGAAGACCTCGGTTTGCCCGAAGTTGGCGAAAATCGTGGCGTACTCGCACCCAATCACCCCGGCTCCGATGATCATCAGCCTGCGGGGAAACCGGCGAAGGCCCAGGATGCCGTCGGAGTCGAGGATCTCCGTCTGATCGGCCTGAAAGCCGGGAAACTGCCGGGGCCGGGAGCCGGTGGCCACCAGATAGTGGTCGGCGACCACCGGCCGCCGTCCCCCGCCGGCTCCGGTCACCGTCACCCGGTCCGGCCCGTCAAAGGCGGCCCGGCCCCGGATCAGGGTCAGGGAGCCGGGTCCCGGCCAGCGGGTCGGCGAGAAGGTCTCGATCTGGGAGAGCATCTGGTATTGCTTCTCCTTGACCGCCCCCATGACCGTCCGGCGCATGGCCTCGTAGTCAACGGTGAGCCCCGAGGCCCGGTACCCCCGATCGACCTTCCCGGCGATGTCGAAATCCTTGGCCAGCTCCCACATGGTCTTGGATGCCAGAGCCCCCCACATCACCCCGGCGCCGCCGATCTCCCCCGCCTCGACGATGCAGACATGCCGCCCCAGGTCCAGGGCCCGCATGGCGGCCGCGAACCCTCCGGGCCCGCAGCCAATGACACACAGATCAAATTGTTCCGGCACATCCCGCTCCATATCGCCATCTCCCTTGCGCTGCTCGATCCGCCTCACTATACCCGCCCATCCCGGCCCCGTCAACCAGCGGACCCCGGTGCATGGCTTTCCAGCGCGAGGCCGGCTCAAACGCTGATCAATGCCGGTTAAGCGCGTGTGTCAGGCCTATCCGCAAGGGAAGAGAAAAAACGGCTTAAAGACCTCCGAGGTTTCCAA
>CAZWGY010000008.1:25095-27933 GCA_964633575.1 uncultured Desulfobacteraceae bacterium | reverse complement strand
AACCCATAACCTAATTACCTATAACCCAAGAGCGCCGTGGCAAAAGCATCGGGGTCAAAGTCCTCTAAGTCTTCAATTTTTTCGCCGATTCCCAGATACCGAATGGGAATTTTCAAGCCGGCGCAGATCCCCACCACCACTCCGCCCCGGGCCGTGCCGTCGAGCTTGGTGAGGGCGATGTCCGACACCCCCAGGGCCTCGTGGAACAGCTTGGCCTGGGAGATGGCGTTCTGGCCGGTGGTGGCGTCCACGACCAGGAGGGTCTCGTGAGGGGCCATCGGGTTGGACTTCCCCATGACCCGCCGGATTTTCCGGAGCTCTTCCATCAGGTTGACCTGGGTGTGGAGCCGGCCGGCCGTGTCCACCAGGACCCGATCGACTCCCCTCGCCTCGGCCGCTTTCACCGCGTCAAAGGCCACCGCCGCCGGGTCGGCCCCCTGCCGGTGGCGGACAAAATCAGCCCCGGCCCGGCCGGCCCAGATCTCGAGTTGCTCCACGGCCGCCGCCCGGAAGGTGTCGGCGGCACCGATCAGGATTTTATGCCCTTCCCGGCCCCAACGGGCGGCAAGTTTGCCGATGGTGGTGGTCTTGCCCACTCCGTTGACCCCTACCACCATGACCACGTGGGGCTTAGCGCTGACCGGCGGGACGGAGGGCATCCCATCGGTCATCAGGGAGACGATCTCCTCCCGGAGAACCGTTTTCAGGGTCTCGGCATCCCGAATCCCCCCGGCCCGGTCCCGCAGCCGGTCCACAAGGGTCATGGTCGTCTGAGCCCCGACGTCGGCGGTGATGAGCCGCTCCTCGATCTCTTCCATGATCTCGTCCAACGGCTTACCCGCCGTGAACAGCTCATCGATGTCGGTGGTCAGAATCCGCCGGGTTTTGGAAAGGCCCCGCTTCAGCCGGCCCATCAGGCCGTTTTCAGCCGCCGGGGACTCAGCCTCGGCGGGAGGCGCCGTCTTCTCCCGCTTTTTACTAAATAGTGCCATATATATATCCTATTTATTCGAGGTTTACGGACACCACCTTGGAGACTCCCTTTTTCTCCATGGTGATTCCGAAAAGGGTATCAGCAAACTCCATGCTCCGCCGCTTGTGGGTGATCATCACGATCTGGGACTGCTCGCCGATAAGCCGCAAAAGGTCGTTGAACCGGAGCACGTTGGCATCGTCCAGAGGGGCGTCGATCTCGTCCATGATGCAAAAGGAAGCCGGCCGGATGAGAAAGATGGCGAAGATAAAGGCAATGGCCGACAAGGCCTTCTCGCCGCCGGAGAGGAGACTCAGGCGGGTGAGCTTTTTGCCGGGCGGATGGACCATCAGCTCAACGCCGGTCTCCAGGGGCCGGTCCGGCTCGGTGAGGACCAGCTTGGCCGTGCCCCCCTCGAAAAGCCGGGGGAAGACCTCGGCCAGCTTCTCGTTGACCAGAGCGAAGGTCTCGAGAAATTTCTCCTGGGTGATCCGGTTGATTTTCCGGATCACCTTGTGGAGGTCATCCATCGCCTTTACCAGGTCGTCGCGCTGACCACAGAGAAAGTCGTTGCGCTCCGACAGGGCTTCATACTCCCGGATGGCCCCCAGGTTGACTTCGCCGAGCTTCTCGATCTTCTCCCGGCACTCGGCCAGCTCCCGGGTCAAGGGCTCGATCTCCCGGTCGGAGACGACCGCGTCCTCGCCCAGGGTCGCCCGAAGCTCGGCCACGCCCCGATGATATCGCTCCGCCAGGCGGCTTTCGATGTTTTCCCGTTCCATCCGGTGTTTTGAGGCCGTCAGCTCGGCCGACGAGGCCGCCGTCCGGATCTCCTCACGCCGGTTTCGCTGCTTTTCGGATGCCTCCAGGGTCTCTTTGAGGCGCCGGTCGATGGCGGCGTATTCCGCCTCGCTCCGCTCCAGGGCTCCGGCCAGGTGACGCAGGTTCTCGTAGCGCACCATCAACTGATGCTCCCCTTCGGAAATCTCTTTGGCCGTCTCCTCGCTCCGCTTCGCCTTGGCCCGGATGTCCCGGTCGAGCTGTTCCAGGCGTTTGGCCCCGTCATCCTGGAAGGACCGGAGCCTTCGGACCTGCGATCGGGCGTTGTCCAGCCGGGCCGCCAGTTGGGTTCGCTTGAGCTGGCGGGAGACGGCCGCCTCCCGGAGCTCCTCGACCCGTTTTTCGGCCGCCTCGACCTTTCCAGCGGCCGATTCAGCCGCCCGGCGGGCTTCGGCCGTCTCTTCGGACAAACGGCTCAAAGCCAAATGGGACCGGTCCATCTCCGCGTCAAGCCCATCGACCTCGCCTTCCAGGCGATCACGCTCATCCCTGGCGGCCGATAGGGACCGGGACGCCTGAGCGGCCGCTTCGGCTTCTCGGTAAACGGCCCGCTGGGCCTCGAGTTCGGCCCCGTCATTGTCCTTTTTCTCCGCCCGCTTGGCCTTCAGCCCGGTCTCGACCTCGGTCAGTTCGGCCTCCAGGGCCTGGCGGGCGGCCTCGGCCGCTTCCTTTTCCGCCGCCAACCGGTCGATCTGGGCCTCGAGGTCGCGGATCTCCCCCTTTTTCCGGAGAATCCCGGCCAGGTTTTCAGCCGAGCCGCCGATCAGGGTCCCGCTTTCCGTTATCACCTGACCGTCCCGGGTGACCACCGGCCGGCGGCGGCCGTTGTTTCGATGCGCGGTCAGGGCGGCCGGAAGGTCATCAGCCACCCGGACCTTGCCGAGGAGAGCGGCGGCCAGGCCCTCGAAGCCGGGCCGGGCGGTAATGTGAGGCAGCAACCGGGCTCCGGGGTCGGTCTGGTCCTCTTCGGCCGGTGCCACCGCGGTCATGGGGATGAATCCGCAGCGGCCGCCCTGGGTTTCCTG
>CAZWGY010000008.1:22174-24995 GCA_964633575.1 uncultured Desulfobacteraceae bacterium | reverse complement strand
TGTTTGGATCGGACCCCGGACAGAGCGGCTTCAGCGGCCTGGACCGCCCGGACCCGCTCGGTCAGGGCCTCGGTCCGCTCCGCCAGCCGCCCCTCGAGGGCGGCCACTTCCCGACCCAACCGATCCCCGGCCGCCTGGATGTCGGCCAGTCCCTGACGGGCCTCGGTCTCCCGGGCCTGAGCATCAGCCAGGCCACGTTCGGCCTGGGCAGCCGCTTCGTCAGCCCGCCGGAGACGGCTGTGGATGCCCTCACGGGTGGCCCGGGCGGTCTGGAGCGTCTGAGTGTGGCTCGCCTCCTCACGGGCAAGCCGGTCCACCGTGGCCGAGGCATCCTGGTGCTCCCGCCGACGGGCATCCAGATCGGCCTGAGCCGTGGCCAGATCAGCATCCGCTCCGGCCATGGACTCATCAACGGCGGCCAGCTCCGCTTCCAGGGATGCTTCTTCGGCCTCCATCTGGGTTACTTCCGATGCCACTTCCCGGTGCCGTTCTTCCAGCTCCGTCCGGGCCGCCGTCAGCTCCCGGGCCTCGTCGGCCAGCCGGCCGGCGGCCTTGCGGAGATGGGCCAGGTCGTTTTCCAGCTTATCAATGGTCCGCTGGGTCTCCACCCGGTCCCCTTTTTCCCGGGCGATCTTCTGGTCCTTCCGGGACCGCTCCAGCCGGATCGATTCGGCGGCCGCTTCCGACTTCCGGAGGGATGCGGTCACCGCCGCCTCCTCGTCTCGGAGGGTGTTCAGCTCCTCGGTGGCCGAGGCCAGTCCGGTCGAGGCGTCATCATACCGGCGGATGGAGAGCCGGAGATCGATGTGCCTGGCTCGATCCTGATACCGCTGGTAACGCTGGGCCTTGCGGGCCTGGCGCTTGAGGCCCCGCATCTGCCGCTCCACCTCGGCGATAATGTCGGTGACCCGAAGGAGGTTCTGGTTGGTGGCGTCGAGCTTTCTGAGGGCTTCGGCTTTCCGGTTCTTGTACCGGGTGATCCCGGCGGCTTCCTCGATGAAAACCCGCCGCTCCTCGGGACCCGCCTCGGTGATGGCCCCGATGTTTCCCTGGCCGATCACCGCGTAAGACCGGCTTCCCATCCCGCTGCCCAAAAAGATGTTGTGGATGTCCTTGAGCCGGCAGGGCCGCTTGTTGAGAAGATAGACGCTCTCCCCGGACCGGTAAAGGCGGCGGGTGACCATGATCTCGGTGAAGTCCCGGAGGGACTCCGGCCCCGTGCCGTTGTCGTTGTCGAGGATCAGGGAGACTTCGGCCATGTTGACCGCCGGCCGGCCGCTGGTCCCGGCGAAGATCACGTCCTCCATCGACTTGCCCCGGAGCTGCTTGACACTCTGCTCCCCCATGGCCCATCTGAGCGCGTCAACGACGTTACTCTTGCCGCAGCCGTTTGGGCCGACAATGGCCGAAATGCCCGGGGGAAAGTCGATGGCGGCCTTTTCCACAAAAGACTTGAACCCGGTGATCTCCATCCGTTTGAGCTTCATATCCCCCTTATCCACTCCCAGTGGATTGTAAATCGAGCTTCAGGTGAGACCTCCGAGGTTTCCAAAGTATTGGAAACCTCGGATGGCTATCCCGAGCGGTCCGGTCGGTTGCCCGTACCATAAAGGGAAACAGGTTCAGCTTCAAGATTTTTTAGGTCCGGGGCCGGAAACGTCAACGGGCCGGCATTGGCCGGCCCGCTGGCGTACCCGTCGATGGATGGACAAGAACCTCAGCCGGCCGGCCGGGCTTCGTGCAAAGGGGCGCGTCGAGGCGGGGGCATCCGGCCGGGAGTGGGTTTCCGGGCCCGGACCGGGGCAAGGTCCATGGATGACTGGTCCACCCACTGCATGATCCGGCGGACCTTACTGGTATGAAGCGGCCCGTCGGACAGGCTCAGAAAATGGGGCTCCTGCTCCCGAACCTTCTGGAAAAACGACAGGTCTCCCCGTCGGCCGATCCGGCTGAAGCCCCGGATGATCACGGTGAGCTGCTGAAGGGACAGCTCAGCCAGCTCCCGGCAGTGGGAGCAGCGGTAGATTTCCGAATCGGGGTTGCCATACTCCTTGAGCGCGCTGCGCATCACGGCCTGAGCGGTCCGCCCCCCGATCAGGGAAAGGAAGATATAGAGCTCCCGCTCCAACAGGAAGAGAAACTTGGGGGGAATCTCCCCGTCTGGAGCCGCGAGGGCGCCCAGAAGAGCCCCGTGGATCGTCCGAACCTTGGTGAGAAAGGCATCCCCATTGCGATCCACGACGCCGGCCGCGAACCGGACCGTCTCCGGGTTGAGGCCGCTTTTAACCCGAAGCACCTCCTCGGGGGTCCGCTCGATGTCCATATCCATCTCCCGATTGTAGGTCCGCGGGAGGATGTTCATGAGCATGAACGCATTCCGGTCGGAGAACTGGATGGCCTTCGGGGTCTTGAGCACATCGGTCAGGAGCATCCGGATGGTCTCTTTGGGGGCCTTCATCCTGGCGATGAGCAATTGCAACGAATTTAAAAAGGCCACCCGGTCGTGACGGTGAGGGGTCTCCCTCAAGTAGTGCCAGAGGAATTCAAAGACCTTCCGCTCATGGCGGGCAAACTCCGGGATGTGGCGCTCGAAAACCTTCCGAAGGAAATGGCCCTTTTCATCAAAGCAGGACTTCAACAGCTCGATGAGGTTTTCGGCCGCCCGGACGGTGATCCCGAAATCCCGGGCGATGGTCTTATAGTCCCGGGCGTCGAAATCGATTTTCTCCCGGCCGGCCAGGCCGCTGACCTTTTTCCGGGTCTCGGACCGCCCCTTGTAGAACTGGATCATCCCCTTGAGCTTACCGTTGATGGCGCCCAC
>CAZWGY010000008.1:0-22074 GCA_964633575.1 uncultured Desulfobacteraceae bacterium | reverse complement strand
ACCGCCCCTTGTAGAACTGGATCATCCCCTTGAGCTTACCGTTGATGGCGCCCACCGAGGTCACCCGATCCCGGTCCCGAACCTGAAGGACGTTTTTCTGGATGATCAGGTTGTCGAAGACGGCGTCATCCACCTGCTCGAAGCGGCCCTTGAGGTTCCGGAGAATCTCCCGCTCGACGTCAGCCCCGCCCTGGGAAAGCCCCGACAGAAAATCGGAAGCGTGCCGGAGGCGGTTCCCCAGGTTGGGGGCCTCGATATTCCCGTAGTCGTCACCATAGACGCTCTGGATAACCCGGGCCCCTTCCTGGGAACCGCCGCCGTACCGGTCCATCACCAACCGGGCCACCCGAGCCGTCTCCTGGCGGTTGGTCCGGGAAACCACATTTTGCCCCTGGTCCATCGCCAGCCATTTGACATTGTTGACCTCGATGGGGGGCTGAACCAACTGGTCCCGGAGCTTGCCCAGGCCGAACAGGGCGTCATAGACGCTGTAAAAGGGGTGGCCGCCCTTTTTCGCCTCGGCGGTCCGCATCCAGCCGGCCACCTTCCGCACCAGATCGGCCATCTTCGAATCCGGCATCCGGTTCAGGACGGCCACCAGGGTCAGGTTGAGATCAGGGCGGTCCCGTTCATCGGTCACCGGCATAATCGACTGGCTCCGCCCGTCCAACTGAAAGCTGATCTTCGACTCGGTCTTCCGGGCGGCGTTGAACCGCGAGATCACGTCCAGACAGGTGCGCATCCGGCCCAGAATGTCTTTCCGGCTGGGGATTCCGGGCGCCGGGACGGACAGATGAAGCGTGGAAATCCCATGGGTGGAAAAAACCTTGAAAGCTTTGGCCAGACGGCCGGACAGGTGGGACATCTTCACCCCCATCCGGCTGAACAGCGTCGCCGCGGAGGCCCCGTCCACAATGATGTCGTCGAACAAAATAACGTAATCGGATTCGGATGACAGGCTGGTGCCGGTGGGATGTCCCCGGAAGCGGATCAGAAAGTCTCCCCCCCGGCCGTTGATCTTCGCCACCTGATCGAGGCTCCCGCTGAACCCCTCGAAGGGATCACGCCGGGATCGGATACCGGCCAGGAAATGAGCGTCCACAAAGTAGGCGCTGACGTGATGGGCGAGGTCGATGAGCGCCAGCCGCTGAGCATCCTGTTCGGCCTGAGCGTCTTCCATGTGGTCGTCTTCAACCGGAGGCGGTTCGATGACCCGGCTCCCGTTGTCAATCCCCCCAAGCTGCTGGAACAGCTCGGATGCGGCATCGTCGAGATGAATGTCTGCTTGCGCCATGGCTCATTTCCCTTCCGTTTCCGTCCACCCGCCATCCGAGACGGGGCGTCTCCGAATCAATTGCAATGTCCTTCCAGATGGATATATGATACGAAAACCATTTTCCGGCAATGGGCGGGAAATGGTAATCAAGGGTAGAAATCGGAGACTTGTCCGGGTGATTTTCCGGTACGGAAAGAATCGGGAGAAATGATCAACAGGCTCAAGCGGCACTGGTTTTTTATCGGCCTGGTGCTGATTTTCGGGGCGGTCATGGTGGACCCCGGCGGCATGGTGGGGCCGGCCGGCCGGTGGCTCCGAGCCCATCACGGTCCGCCGACGGTTATCTTTTCGATCTTCTTCCTGTCAGGGTTGATCCTCGACCCGGCGGCACTCCGGGCCGGAGTCCGGGAAGGCCGGGCCACTCTGGCCGCCCTGGGGGTCATCTTCATTGCCGGGCCTCTGATCGGGGCGATCCTGACGGCCCTGCCCGTGCCCGAGGGGGTTCGGATCGGGCTGATCCTGGTGGCCATCATGCCGACCACCCTGAGCAGCGGGATTGTCATGACCGGGGCCGCCGGCGGCCGGATGGCTCACGCCCTGGTGATCACCGTCATCGCCAACGCCCTGGCCGTGGTCACGGTCCCGGCCACCCTGCCCCTCCTGCTGGGGACGGCCGGGGCCGGCGCGGCTGAAGCCATCGACCGGGTCGCCATGATCCGTCAGCTTGCACTCCTGGTCCTGATGCCATTAACGGCCGGGCTTTTTCTGAGGGGGATGCTGGGCGGACGGGGGCGGCGAATGGGGAAGCCCCTCCAGCGGATCACCCAGTATCTGATTCTGGCCATGGTCTGGATGGCGGTCTCCCAGTCGGCTGAAACCCTTCGGGTCCGGCCGACCGCGGTGGGGGCGGTGGCGGTGTTATCGGCGGGATATCACGGGATGATGCTGGGGGTGGCGGCGTTGACGGCCCGATTGGCGGGACTCGGCCGGGGACGACGGGAGAGCGTGATCATCATGGGGGCCCAGAAGACCCTCACCCTCGCCGTCATCCTTCAGACCTCGCTGTTTCCTCAGTACGGTCTGGCCCTGGCCGTCTGCGTCGTCCACCACCTGGTGATGCTGATAATGGACGGCTACCTGACCGGTCGGCTCAAAACCAGCTAGAGAATCTGGCTCAAAAAGAGTTTGGTCCGGTCGTGGATGGGATTGACGAAGAAATGCTCCGGGGTGCCTTCCTCGACGATGGCCCCGTTGTCCATGAAGATTACCCGGTCGGCCACCTCCCGGGCGAATCCCATTTCGTGAGTCACCACCACCATGGTCATGCCTTCCTTGGCCAGGGTCTTCATGACGTCTAAGACCTCGCCGATCATCTCCGGGTCCAGGGCGGAAGTGGGCTCGTCGAAAAGCATCACCTTGGGGTTCATGGCCAGAGCCCGGGCAATGGCCACCCGCTGTTGCTGCCCGCCGGAGAGCTGGTCCGGGTAAACCTTGATCTTATCGTGGATGCCCACCTTCTGGAGGAGCTGCATGGCCACCTCCTCGGCCTCGGCCTTGTTCCGCTTCCGAACCACCCGCTGGGCCAGGGTGACGTTTTCGAGCACCGTCTTGTGGGGGAAGAGGTTGAACTGCTGGAAAACCATCCCCACCTCCGCCCGGACCTTGTTGATATCCGTCCGGGGATTCAGAATGTCCACCCCATCGATGTAGATGTGCCCGCTGGTGGCGGTCTCCAGTTGGTTGATGCACCGGAGAAAGGTGCTTTTGCCTGATCCCGAGGGACCGATCACCACCACCACCTCGCCGGGGTCAATGTGGCTGGTCACATCGACTAAGGCATGGAGCTCCTCCGGCACATAAAAGGTCTTGTAAACGTTTCGGACGTCGATCATCAGATCACGGTCCTCCTTTCCAGATACTGCACGAACATGGACAATGAAAAGGTCAGGATGAGGTAGAGCAGGGCGCAAACAAACCACATCTCAAACGGTTGAAGGCTGGTGGTGACCACCTCCCGGGTGGCCTTGGTCAGCTCCCGGATGGCAATGATCCCCAACAGGGACGAGTCCTTGATCAGGCTGATGAACTGTCCGGCCAGGGGCGGGAGAATCCGCCGCATGGCCTGGGGCAGGATCACATGGACCATGCACTGGCCGTAGGTCATCCCCAGGGACCGGGAAGCCTCGGTCTGGCCGCGGTGGATCGACTGAATCCCGGCCCGGACCATCTCGGCCACGTAGGCGCCGGTGAAAAAGGCCAGCGCCGCCACTCCGAACCAGATGGGCGAAACCGCCGATATCCCCTGCTTGGCCAACAGGGTATTGATCAAGGTCCCCAGTACAAAGTACCAGATGAAAATCTGGACCAGCAGAGGCGACCCCCGGATCAGCTCGATGTAGGTGATGGAGCTCCATTTGAGGGCGGGGTTGGACGAGACCCGGGCCAGGCCGGCCAACAGCCCGATAAATATCCCGAAACAGATCGCGATGAGACTGACCTTGATGGTCAGCCAGAGGCCCTGGAGCAGAATCCCCACCTGCCACCGGGTGAAGCTGCCCAGGACATCGCCCGGAAAGATGAGATCTCCTTCGTACACGGCCACGCCGCCGGCCGGGACCTCGTAGGTCTCCTCACCGTAATCGCCTTTAATATGAACCAGCGCCGTCTCACCCTGCTCGGAGATCGAAATCACATCGCCGTCGATCTCCGAGCGGATCTCCACTTCCTGCTCATAGACGAAATACTTGGGGATAGCGTACCAACGCCAGACATAATCGATCTGAAGCGCCGCGTAATAGAGCCCCCAGCCCACGGAAAAGAGGATGAGGAAAAAGACCCCGACCCAGACGTAATAGCTCCGCCCCTGATTTCCCGGCTTCCGCGTTCTTGCTTCCATCCGCCCCTCTGATGATCCAGGTTTTCCGCCGGGCCCCGGCCGACGCCCGGGCCCGGCGGCGGGGTCAGCCCCTTATTTGACGTTCTGGTACCAGTCCGTGCTCTTGATCCACTTGTTGTAGATCCGGTCGTAGCGGCCGTCGTTTCTCATCTGGCGCAAGAAGTTGTTGAGCCAGTTGAGAAAGTCGGGGTCGCCCTTGTTGACCGCCCAGGCCAGGGGTTCGTAGGTGAAGGGCTCGTCCAGAAAAAGCAGCTTGTCCTTGCCCTGTTCGGCGAAAAAGACCACGCAGTAGGGGAGGTCGTAAACAAAGGCGTCCGCCTTGCCGTTGACCACCTCGAGGGCGCCCTCGGTCTCGGTTTCAAAAGATTTGTAGGTACACCGGGGGATCATCCGCTTCACCGCCTGCTCGCCGGTGGTCCCCAGCTTGGAGGTGACGATGTATTTGGGATCGTTTAAGTCCCGGTAGGATTTGACCGTATCCTTGTGCTTCCCGTCGATCAGGATGGTCTGGCCGACGATGATGTAGGGATCGGCGAAATTGACCTTGAGATTCCGCTCCTGGGTCACGGTCATCCCGCTCATGATAATGTCGAACTTCTGGGTGATCAAAGACGGGATGATCCCGTCCCAGGCGGTGTTGACCGGGACGAATTTCACGCCCATGGCCTTGGCCATCTCCTTGGCCATGTCGATGTCGAATCCGACGAAGTTGCCGTTTTTATCGGTCATTTCGAAGGGCATATAGCCGGCCTCGAATCCGACCCGGATCTCGCCCGATTTCTGGATCTTCTCCAGAGTGGATTTCTTGGCCAGCTCCACGTCCGCGCATAAGGCGAACGGGGCAAAACCGGCCACGACGACCAGTACGATCCATCCTGTTCTCCAAAAACTCCGCATGTCTTTCCGCCTCCTTTTTTCGTTGGTTGAAATTATGGTTATCGGATTTCCGAAACCGCCCGGACGTTGCCGGGCCGGGTTTCCCTCAATAGGATTTTCCCTCGGTGAGCAGCTCCCTAAAGACCATCCGGACGGTCCTGCATTGTGGACAAAGGGGCATCTCCTGCTGGGGCAAGTAGATGATCTCGGTGTGATGACAGCGCGGGCAGATGATCTCAGCCGCTTCTTTCTTGCTTCCCTTTTTCATGGCGGGTTCCTTACATTAGGGGCGTAATGCAAGCAAAATCGCAGGTTTTATATATCAGGTGGACGATGATGTAAACGATTATTTTGACCTCGCGCCATTTGCCGAACCCCGTTTACATCTTTATATCCCATCACCGGCTGAAGCCCGTTTAGCGGATTGATTGACCTTGACAGGCCGGCCGGGCGCCGTTTACTATATCCTAATTTTTGTAACGATTGCGTCCAGATGGCCGAATCCGGCCATGAACCGACATCGCATCGACGGAGGCACCCCATGACAGCGAGAAAACCGACTCCCCACGAGCCCCTGCTGGATAATCCCCAGATTCAGAGCATCGTCAGCAGCGTCAACCCGGAGCTGATCGAGCGGCGGAAAACCATCCCCCCGTCCTGTGAAGTCTTCAAGACTCCCGTCACCGGTCTTACGGAGACCGACCGGTATCGTTTTCAGCCCCATCCGGAAGCCGCCCGACGGCTCCCCGACATCATCGACAACCAGGTCCAGACCCTCGTCGGGATCACCGACCCGGACGAGGCGACCCGGGAGCAATACACCCGGCGGCGGAACATCGGGATCGTCTTTTCCGGCGGCCCGGCCCCGGGGGGACACAACGTCATCGCCGGCATCTTCGACGCCGCCAAGGCGGCCAACCCCGACAACACGGTCTTCGGGTTTCTCATGGGTCCCGACGGGATCATCGAGGGCGAGGCCATCGAGCTGACCGCCGACCGGGTGGACCGGTATCGGAACCTCGGCGGCTTCGGGATGATCCGGACCGGCCGAACCAAAATCGACACCCCCCGGAAAATGGCTCTGGCCCGGAAAACCTGCCGGGACCTGAAGCTCGATGCCCTAGTGGTGGTGGGCGGGGACGACTCGAACACCAACGCCGCCTTTCTCGCCCAGGAGATGATCGAGGACGGCATCCAGGTCATCGGCGTGCCCAAGACCATCGACGGCGACATCCAGGTCCGGGACGCCGACGGCAAGCCGCTCTGCGCCATGTCTTTCGGGTTCCACTCGGCGGCCCGGGGGTTCGCCTGCGAGGTTTCCAACCTCTGCACCGACTGCGCCTCGGACGTCAAATACTGGCACATCTGCAAGGTCATGGGCCGGGTGGCCAGCCACCTTGCCCTGGAGGTGGCTCTCCAGACCCACGCCAACATCACTCTCATCGGCGAAGACCTGGCCGACTACATCGATGACCGCCGGCTGGAGCGGGCCGAGGCCGCCGGCACCGTGGATTACACCGCTTACGGCATGACCCTCCGCCACGTCTCCCGGGTCTTATGCAACAGTATCGTCCGCCGGGCCGCGGCCGGAAAAAGCTACGGCGTCATCGTCATCCCCGAAGGGCTTTTGGAGTTCATCAACGAAATCCAGGTCTTCATCATCAAGCTCAACACCATCATCGCCGACTACAACAAAAGCCACGACACCGATTTCCACGATGATTTCCCCCTCCTGGAAGACAAGCTGGACCACCTCCGACGGCTCGCCCGGCTGAACCGCGAGGGCGAGTCCCTCTCCATCTGGGCCACCCGGGACGACGACCTCTTCAACGACCTCCCGGAGTTCTTCCGGGAGGGTCTCCTCACCGAACGGGACAGCCACGGCAACTTCCAGTTCTCCCTGGTGGAGACCGACAAGGTGATCATGGGCCTCGTCCGGACCTACCTCAACTATCTCCGGGAAACCGGCGTTTACAAGCTCGGGATCGAGCGCCGGCACTACGAAAAGGTCCTCAAGGACGACGGCCTCGACCCGGACGCCTTCGGCCATATCCTCTTCCAGAATTACGACGGCGAGGGCCACCTCCTGGTGAAGCCGTCGATCATCTCCCTTAAAACGCTCCAGCAGGCCCTGGAAAACGAGAAGGCCATTGTTGAAGGCGGCGAGATTCCCCCGGCCATCGCCAAGATCTACAAGAAATCGGTGCCGTCGTTCAAGACCCAGACCCACTTCTACGGCTACGACGGTAGAGGCTCCAACCCCACCTATTTCGACCGGACCTACACCTACAACCTCGGGAAAACCGTTTTCGGCCTCGTCGCCAACGGGGCCACCGGCCAGATGGCCGCCATCCGGAATCTCGAGCAGGACTTCGATCAGTGGGAGCCCATCGGCATCCCCATCGCCGCGTTGATGCACTTAGAGGAGCGCAAGGGCCGGCTCGAACTGGTCATCGAACGGAGTGTGGTGGATGTCAACTCCCCGGCCTTCAGGGTGGTTAAGGCCATGCGGGAGAAATGGCTGGCGGCTCACCCCGGCGAGGACGACTACCGGATTCCGGCGGCCATCTACCACGCCTGCACCACCGAGGAAGACCGGCCCATCACCCTGCTGCTCAACGCGGCTGGAAACGGCCGGTAGCCATCCGCGCTCCGGCCGACCCGATGAGACCTCCGAGGTTTTCAAAACTTGGGAAATCCCGGAGGTCTGGCTCGGCCCACCCGACCCCGGCCGACCCGCCCCTGACCGAATACCCGGTCCGCGCCCGGCACCTGACCGTCCGGGTCGGGTGGCGGAAGACCCTCATCGAAGACATCTCGCTGGCCGTCAAGCAAAACGAGCTGATGGGCCTCATCGGCGGCAGCGGCTCCGGCAAGACCACCTTATTGACCTGTCTGAACGGCTTCCGCCGGCCCAGCGAGGGATCGGTGACTTTGAACGGCATTCCCAGCGACCGCGCCGACCTCGCCTTCCGCCGTCTCATCGGCTACGTCCCCCAGGACGACGTGGTCCACCGGACCCTGACCGCCGAGCGGGCTCTCCACTACGCCGCCCGGCTCCGCCTTCCGCCGGAGACCCCGGCCGAAAAGATCGACTTCCGGGTGGGGAAAATCCTCTACCAGCTCGACCTCCGAAACCACGGGGGGACGAAAATCGGCCGGCTCTCGGGCGGGCAGCGGAAACGGGTGAACATCGGGGTCGAGCTGATCCACGGCCCCCGGCTCCTCTTTCTCGACGAGCCCACCGCCGGCCTTGACCCCGGCCTCGAACGGTCCATGATGCGGCTTCTGGCCGACATGGCCAAACGCGGCCGGACGGTGGTCATGACCACTCACCTGATGCAGCACGCCCACCTCTTCGACGTCCTGGCCTTCATCCACGGGGGCCGGCTGGCCTACTTCGGCCCCAGCGAGGAAATCGCCGACTTCTTCGGCGTCCGGGACCTCATCGAGCTCTTCGAAGCCACATCCCGGGCCGATCCCCTGGCGCTTCAAAACCGATACCGGGGCTCGGCTCACTACCGCCGCCACCTCAAACCCCGCCTGGCCGCCGCCGGAGCCGCCCATGGGCCGACTGATCGATAAACGTCAATACCGGATTCTCGCCGAACGGTACTTCGAGGTCCTCCTCGGCGACCTCCCCACCCTCGCCTGGATGATCGGCCAGGCTCCGCTCATCGCCGGCATCGTGATCCTGAGATGGCGGGCTTGGCCGGCCACCGAGAGCCTCTTTTTCGTGATCGCCCTGTCCGCGGTCTGGTTCGGCTGCATCAACGCCTGCCGGGAGATCGCCCGGGAAGCGCCCATCTACCGGCGGGAACGCCGCTTCGGCCTGAGCCGGACCGCCTATCTCGCCGCCAAAATGAAGATCCTCGGACTCATCGGCCTGGCCGAAACAGCCCTCTTCCATGTCCTGATCCACCGGGCCGTGGACACCGATTTGAGCCTGGCCCCGGCCCTGATCGCCCTGATCGGGCTCAATTTTGCCGGGATGAGCCTGGGCCTGATGCTTTCCCGCTGGTGCCGGACCCCGGCCCGGGCCGTGGCCGCCGTGCCCGTGGCCATCATCCCCCAGATCGTCTTTTCCAAGTTCGTCCTTCCGGCTCACACCCTCCAGGGCGCGGCCGCCCGGATCGAGACCCTGATGCCGGTCAAGTGGGGCTTCGAAGCCCTGACCGCCTGCCGGCCCGGCGAAGCCCGCTACGGGGATTACGCGGCATCCCTGCTTGCCCTGGCCGGGCTCACCGCCCTGTTTGCCCTCTTAACCCTGTTTCACTTCTACTTCGCGGGAGACGACGAATGAGCAAATCGACGGTGGCGCTCATCCTGGTGATCCTGGGCGTCGGCGCCTACATCTTCTATGACTCCCAATGGGGCCGGTCGATCTACCTGGGCCTTTTTTCCGAAGATCTCCAACGGATCGAGGCCATCTCCATGCGCTTCATGGAAGACGTCCAGTTCAAGGATTTCGACAAAGCCGCCTCCTACCACAGCCCCGAGGACCGGAAGAAGATCGATATCCCCCGGCTGATGCGCAAGCTGTTCATGATCAAGCCGGAGCTGATCGACGTGATGGACTACTCGATCCTCGACAGCTCCCTCGACTCCACCGGCACCCGGGGCCGAGTCAAGGTCAAGGCCAAGGTCAACATCCTGAATTCAAACAAGATCAAAAACCCCGAGGTCATCCTCTACTTTCATAAAAAAGGGGACCAGTGGTACATGGAGATGGAGTCCTCATTGCGGGGCGGAGGCCCGATGTTGATCCCGCCGATCCGCCGGGGACTAAACCACGCCAGGGCGTGACGAAGATGGGATGGGTTTGACGAGGCTGGTGGGATGAATGACCCCGAATGCTTATCAAGTGCTCATCTGTAAATGACCAATTTGCCCGATACCCGCGCCGTGCCGCTCACTCACGGTCGCGGCTCCATGGGTTAATGGCCGAAACGATGATCATGGCCGGTGTCGCTACATCGGCTCCCCCCACAACGCATCCCGCAGCCCCGATGACCGCTCGATCTGGTTTTCTACCGCCCGGCGGAAGATGGGGACGCCGGCGTGGATTTCGACCTGTTCCCGAGCCCGGGTGATCCCGGTGTAGAGCAGCTCGCGGGTGAGGACCGGGGCGGGGCGGTCCGGGAGGATGAGCATCACCCGGCCGAATTCGGACCCCTGGCTTTTATGGACCGTCATGGCATAGACCGTCTCGTGCTCGGGGAGCCGGCGGGGATGGAGTTTCCGGAGCCCCCCGTCGGCGGCGGGGAGCCAGACCCGTAGATCGCCGCCGGCCTCCGGGTCGGCGGCCGTGATCCCGATGTCGCCGTTGAACAATCGAAGAGGGTAGTCGTTCCGGGTGATCATCACCGGCCGGCCCGGATACCAGGTCCCGGACTTTCCAATGAGGCCCGACTTCTCCAGTATCCTTTCCACCAGCGTGTTGACGGCCGGAGCGCCAAAGGGACCGCGACGGAGGGCGCAGAGAATCCGAAACCCGTCAAAGGCGGCGAGCGCCTCGGCGGGCCGGTCGAGCCGGCTCAGATAGTCCCGGAACCCCTCCCGGACGGCCGTGACAAAGGTTTCCGAAGGAGATCGGGGGGTGAGCGGCCGGCGCCACCGGGTGTCGGTCCGGTCCGGGTCGCGGAAGGCCCCGATGGCGGCCTCGGCGTCGCCGTCGTTGATGGCCCGGGCCGCCGCGCCGATCCCGCTGTCCGCGCCGAACCGGTAGTTGGTCTCGAGGTGGACGATGGAATCGGCAATGGGGGCGGTCGTTCGGCTGCCCCCGGTGTTGCAGATATCGCCGAGGACCGCTCCGGCCTCCACCGAGGCGAGCTGGTCCCGGTCGCCCAAAAGGATCAGCCGGGCCGACGGCTTGAGGGCCTGGGCCAGCTTTGACATGAGGGCCAGATCGACCATGGAGGACTCGTCCACCACCACCACGTCCGCCGACAAAGGCCGGCCCCGGTGGTAGCGGAAATCGGGCGAGTCGGGGATGGCCCCCAGCAGGCGGTGAACCGTGGCGGCGGTCTCCGGTACGGCATCCCGGACCGATTCAAACGCCGGGCCGGCCTTGGCGCTCCGGATCGACTCCTGAAGACGGGCCGCGGCCTTACCGGTGGGCGCGGCCAGAGCCACGGCCGGCGACCCGTTCCCGCTCAACCGGGCGATCAGGGCAAGGATTTTGGCCACCGTGGTGGTTTTCCCGGTTCCCGGCCCCCCGGAAATCACGCAGAACCGCCGGGTAAGCGCCGTCCGGGCCGCCGCCCGCTGACCGTCGGTCCCGTCCGGGTCGGGGGGAAAGAACCGGTCGAGAGCGGTGGCGAGCTCCCCCGTCGAGGGCCTTTCCGCCGGTTCATCCAGGCGATCCCGGATGGATTGGACCAGCCGGTCCTGATACCGCCAATAGCGATAGAGGTAAACCCGGTCGGCGGAGTCCGCGATCAATGGCGCGAAATCGTTCGGAGCGCCGACCACTTTGCTTTTTTGGAGGTCTTCCCGCCATTGGCCAAGGGGCGGCGCCGTGGCGTCGTCGTCGCCCGGGATGAGCGGCCGCCCGGCCATCCGGTCCAGTGGGATGCAGACGTGGCCCTCGCGGTTCCGGCGGCTGGTCATGACCCCGGCCAGAGGAACCGACTCCGGATCGGCCCCGTTGGCGATCCGCTCGAGCAGCCGTCCGAAATGGTAATCCAACGGGGATATGACACCGGCTTTGAAAAGTCGATCCAGCTCGATCATGCGATGACCCTCCTGTTTAACCCCGAACAACTCGAATTCACACTATTTTCTAATCAGCCTGAACCACTGATGAACACGAATGTTTCTTATTCGTGTGGATTCGTGTCCATTCATGGTTCTGGTTCCATTTCCACAAAGCCCCGGAGCCACTCGATCCGCTCCGGGTCGGGCCGGTCCCGGAAAATCCCGTACTCCGGCCGGTGATCAGGGTCGATCCCCCGTAAAAAGACATAGGCGACGCCGCCGAAGTGAGTTTCATAGCGGTAACCGGGAACCCGCTCGCTCAAATAGCGATCCAGGGCCAGGGCGTAAAGGTGGTATTGGAAATCGTAGTGATGCTCGGCCATCGCCCGGTTTAAATCCGACTCCCGGTAGGCGTCCACCTCGTCGCCGAGATGATTTGACTTCCAGTCCACCAGGTAAAACCGGTTCTGGTAGGCGAAAACCAGGTCGATAAAACCCCGGAGGTAGCCTTCCACCGGGGAGAAGGTGAGGGATCGCCCCGCCGCCCCGTCGTTCTCCAGAATCGGATTCAGGTCGGACGGGGTGATCCGGCGGAGGGGGAGATAGAACCCCAGCTCGTTGAGCCGTTCCGCCGGGGAGACGGCGGCCAGGGTCAGGTCGGGCTGGTCGTCCGGCATGAGGGGGGTGTGACACAGATTCTCAATGGTTTCGGACAGGGCGGGTCCCCAACCGGGGTCGAGACGGTACTCTCCGAGGACCTCCTGGACCGTCGCTTCGATGTCCGCCCGCCCGGCGCGGAAGTCAACGGTTTCCAGAATTTTGTGGAGCAGGGTCCCGGCATCGGCCCCTCGGGGAAAGGTGAAGATGGTCCGTTCCGGAACAACCGGTGCGGCCGCGTCCCCCAGGACGGTGACTTCGACCGGCGGGGTGTCCTCCGTTTCTTCGTCCTGGCGGGGTTGATCGACGGCGTCGTAATCGGCCGGAACCTCGCTCAGATCGCCCAGGAAGACCGGCCGATGGGACGTGGTCAGGGCTGAAAAGGAGGTCACCCGGTAGGCCGTGTCCACCGTGTGGGTAAATTGCCGGGCCGACGGGTGACGGGGATCGGCGGCCGGCGGCGGGAGAGGATCGGCCTCGGCTTCGGGAAGCGGGTGAACCGAAACGGCGCCCCCGGCGTCACTGACCACCTCCCGGATGTCTTCGCCCACCGCCTCGCTACTGAGCTTATTGAAATGCGCCGACAGCGCTTTCACCGGGTCATCAGCCGAATCGGGGGGGGAATGAAAGACCCAGGCCGGGGCCGATGCGTGGGCCTTGTTGAACCAGCCCCAGACGAACGTGGCGCGGTTCCGGGCCCGGGTCAGGGCGACGTAAAAAAGCCGGAGATTCTCGGCCAGTTCCTCCTGTTCGGCCAATTCAGCATGGCGTCCTTTGTCGTCGGACCCGAGATCGAGGGTCAGTTGGTGGCCGTTCTCGGGATCGTGGAACAGGGGGGCGTTTTTATCCACACTGGGGAGATTCCAGAGGTAGGGGCAGAAGACGACGGGATACTCCAGCCCCTTGGACCGATGGATGGTGACGAGCTTGACGGCCCTGGCGTCGCTTTCCAGGCGGAGCTGATGCTCCTCGGACTTGCCGGTTTCACCGCTTCGCTGCCGGGCGAGCCACTTGACCAGGCCGTCCATGCCCGGCCGGTCCGTGGCATCGGCGGTGTTCAGGACCTCGGCCAGGTGCCGGAGATTGGTGCAGCGCCGCTCCCCATCGGGCCGGGTCATCAGGCGGGGGAGCACGTTCTCACTCCGGAGGACCTCCCGGAAAGCCCGAATGAAGCCCCGGCGGGCCCAGAGGTCGTGGTAATCCCGGAACCTGAGCAGGAGGGCCTCCCATTCGGTTTCATCCCGGCTCAAGGCCTCGATGGCCTCCCCGGTGCGGCCCATCAGGTCGGTGGCCAGGGCGGTCCGGAGAAGGGTTTCGGAGCCGGGCCGGGCCATCGCCCACAGGAGCCGTTCCATCTCCGCAACCTCGGGGGTCTCAAAGAGGCTCTGGGCGCTGTAGAGGACGGCGGGAACATTGAGCGGGCGAAGGGCGGCCTGAATCTGCTCGGCCTGTTTGTTTGTCCGGACGAGGACGGCGATGTCGCCGGGTTCGAGGGGGCGGTCGCCGATCCGGGCTGTTTCCCGTCGGCCCATCTCCACCAGCCGGGCGATCTCGGCGGCCACCGCCGCGTTGATGGCCTCCCCGGCCGCGCCTTTGTTGATTCTTTTGCCGTCCAGGGAAACCATCTCCCAGATCACCAGGGGCGGGCGGGCGGGCTCCAGGCTGAGGGTTTTTTGAGGATCGATCCCGGCCGCTTCCACCGGACCGAAGGGGATTTCCCTGTAAATAAAGGGCGCCGTGGGGCGGGAGAAAACCGTGTTGACCGCGCTCACCAACCCCGGCTCGGATCGGTAGTTGTACCCGAGGGTGTAGCGACGGTCCGCGTCGCTCTGAGCCTTGATATAGGCGAAGACATCGGCCCCCCGGAACTTGTAGATGGCCTGCTTGGGGTCGCCAATGAGAAAGAGGATCGTCTCCTCATGGTGGAAGATCCGCTTGAAGATGGCGTATTGAACCGGGTCGGTGTCCTGGAACTCGTCGATAAGCGCCGCCTTGAACCGGCCCCGGATTCGCTCCGCCAGGGCTTCCCCGCCCCGCTCCCGGTCGCTCAGAGCCCGGTGGAGGTCCGAAAGGAGGTCGTCAAAGGTCCGGATGTTCTTCCTGGCCTTTTGGGCATCGATGGACGCCTCCGCCTGCTCGAAAAACGCCGTTATCAGCCGGATCAGCTCCCGTTGATAGGCCGCTTCGAGGGCGTTTTTCGCGTCGATCAGCTCCGTCACGCGGTCGAAAAAGGGATGTTTTAGAGGCGGGTTTTTCCCCTTCACCCCTTTTCTCACGACGGCGGATGAGAATTTCTCGATCTTTTCGGGGAGAGCCTGGGGCTTGGGGGGAAGATCGAAAAAGCGCTCCAGATCGGCTATCCATTTGGAGACGGAATCGCTTTTGTAATCTCTCTGGTTCATGACCCTCGTGTCGAGGAGATCGGCCGACACGGCGTCCCGGGCGGACCGCCATTCCTCGGCGGACGCGTCAAACGCCCCATAATACGCCGCTTCGACCTCCGCGAGATCCTCGGGCTCCGGCTTGGGGATGATCGAGAGGAACCCTCGGGGGCCGCTTTTCAACAGCTTCATGAGCTTGGCTGGGCCGTACCCCTGATCGAGGGCCCATCGGACAAAGGGCTCCGGCGCCGTGTAGAAGTGACTCCGCCAGAAATCCTCAGCCGCCTGACGGAGGAGAGCGGCCGGGTCGGCGGAAAGCTCGGTATCAAACCGGCCGCCGCTTTCAAAGGCGTTGTCCACCAGCATCCGCCGGCAGAAGGCGTGGATGGTGAAGATGGCCGCCTCGTCGAAATCCCGGATCGCCGCGGCGAGACGCCGCCGGTCCGCCGCCGGATCGGTGCTCCGACGGATCAGGCCATTGATCAGCGAATCATCACTGCTTCCACGGGCAAAGGCGTCCGCCGCTTCGGTCAGCCGCTTGCGGACCCGGTCCTTGAGCTCGGCCGTGGCCGCCTCGGTGAAGGTGACCACCAGGATCTGGCTCACTTCCAGCTCTTTTTCCAGAATGAGCCGGAGGTAGAGCCCGGCCAGGGTGTAGGTCTTGCCGGTCCCGGCGCTCGCCTCGATGAGGTTGACGCCGTCCAGGGGGCTGTTTTTTAGATCAAAGGGCTGGGTCATGTCTCCCTCTTTGAATCCATCATGGGTCCGTAAACGGTACGGGCGATGTCCTCGAAGGTAGAATCGATAGGGTCAACGGTATCGAAACAGCGTTGAAAATAGGCGTTGTCGTCCTCGCTGTAATTATAGTCATTGTGCCAGACTTTCCGGGCCGCGGCTAAGTTATTTTTCTTGGCCGATACGTAGGCCCATGATGATTCCGGAAAGAAGGGCAGAGGACGGACCAGGCCGTCCCAGTAGAGCTTCAGCAACTGCTCCAGGATCGTTTCGGGATCATCCACCGGGCCGTAAGTCTCCAGGGCAAGGACCCCTTTCTCCGCTCCGACCACGGTCCCGGTGAGCGGATAGCCTTTTGGCTTCAAAATGTTGAGAACCAGCAGCGGGAGCCAGAGCCCGATCCGGTCCTTTCCCTTGATGGTGCCGTACCGGTATCGGATCAGCCCGGTCGGATAGACCCCTTCGACGTTCCCGGTAAGCCGGAAATCTCCAATGGGCAGATCAACGGGCAGCGGCTCGAACGGGGGAAGGACAAGGTGCTCGCTCAGACCGTCGGCAAAGGCCCGGGCATTGTCGCGGATATCATCGAAAGCGCATTTCCCGACCGTGCCATGGGGAATCCGGCCTTCAGCCCGGGCGATCTCACGGAGGTCCTCGGAATCCGTTCCGGCCAGAAAGCCGGCCACCAGTCGCTGCCCCAGCCCGTACCGGTCCAGCCCGTCCACCTGGAAGGGCTCGGTTTCCGGGAGCATCTCCTCGCCATCCCCAAAACGGACCCCGAGGCGCTGGGTCAGAAGGTATTCGGAAGGGTTCCGGAAAAAGCGGTAGAGCGCGCCCAGGTCCACCGTCCGCCATTCAGGCTCCGGTTCGGGAAGCCCCCGGTCAATAAAGGGGCCCGGCACCGGCCGGTCGGAGACGAGTGCCCGGGCCGCCTCACAGGCATCTTCGTCGAAGGAAAACAGTCGCCCGTCCGACGGTTCGGTGAAGTAGTCCGGGCTGAAGGGCTGAAGCCGGTGCCGGATCACCAACTGGTTTTCCATGTCGGTGTCCCCGGGAGCCCGGTATCCCCGGCGGAGGGTGTCGATGAGCTCGCTGACCAGGACCGACGGCGGCATCGGGGTGTTGTCCCGGGCGCTCTGGCCCACGTGGGAGATGTAGAGGACTTCCCGGGCCGACAGGATCGATTCGAGAAAGAGGTAGCGCTCATCATCCCGTTGGGACCGGTCGCCGGGTCTGGGATTTTGGGCGATCCGGTCAAAGCCGGGAGCCCGTTTCGGGCGGGGATAGGCGTCGTGGTCCATCCCCAACATGCAGATCACCCGGAAGGGGATGCTCCGCATGGGCAGCATGGCGCAGAAGGTGACTCCGCCGGAGATGAACCCGTAGCCGAATCCCTCGTCCTGAAGGCGGGCTTTCAGATGGGCCCGGATGGCGGAGATCCCCACGGGGCCGTCCATCTCCGCCGCCGCGGCGGTCTCAGCCAGGCGCCGGAGGGTCTCCCGGAGGGTGGCCATCTCCGCGGATGCATCGGGACCCGGGGAAAAGAGGGCATCGGTGAGCGAAAGCAGGGTTTCCGACCACTCCGCCGGGGACCGGGGCCGGCTCAGCCCCTCGATGTGGAAAAAGATCTGCTCGATAAGCTCGACAAAGCGACCCATGGTGGCGGCCGAGTCTCCCTCGACTTTGTCGTAGGGAAGTATCCTAAGAAAGCGAGCCTCGCCGTCCCCCGGCAGGGCGTATCCCAGGAGAAGCCGGTCGAGGCCGGCCCGCCAGGTGTTTTCGTGGAAGTCGGGCAGGTCCATCCGACTTCGGTGAGGGGCGTCAATCCCCCAACAGATCCGAGTCTCCCCCACCCATTGCCTCGCCCGGTCCAGGTCGCTCTGGTCGAGGTCGAACCGTCGCCGGACGCCGTCCTCCTCCAGGATGGCGAGGACATCCTCGGCCCCGTACCGCCCGCCGGCAAGGTCGAGGAGCCGGAGAAAGGTTTCGATGATCCGGCTGTCGGAGCGGTAGCTCCGGTCGGCGATGGTGAAGGGAATCCGCTTGGGGTCGTCGGCCGGCCGGTCAAAGACCGCCGCGATAAAGGGCGCGTAGGTCTCGATGTCCGGGGTCATGACCAGGACATCGGCCGGCCGGAGGTCCGGCGTCCGCTCGAACCGGTCCAACAATCGGTCGTGGAGGACCTCGACCTCCCGAATGGGGCTGTGGCAGGCGTGGACCTGGATCGAATCGTCCGTCGGCTCGACCGTCCGAAACGGCGCCTCGTCGGATGCCCCCCGGTCCTGAAGGGTAAGGATATCCGACTGGAGCCCGGTGAGCAGGGTATCGCCCGCCGGAGACTCGAACAAAGAGCTGTCGGGCATCTCCGGATCGATCTCGGCGATCCGGTCGAAAAAGTCCCGGCCGAGGACGCCCATCCCGGCCAGGAGGGGATGGCCGGGGTCCAGGTGGAGCGTTTCAGGGTCGGTGCCGGGCGCCCGGCGGGACAGCCGCCGGACGTCGCGTTTGGACGTCACCGTCCCCCAGTATTCCCGGCAGGGGTTCATCAGAAAAAGCCGGACCGGGATGTGGGCGGAAAGGCTCTCCAGAAGGTGGAGGTGAAACGGGGGCAGGGTCGAGATCCCGAAAACGGAGACCCGCTCGGGGAGCTTATCGAGATCGACGGCTTTCCCCTTCAGTCGGTCATCGAGCTGTTTTCCCAGCGCCGCCGCATGCCGACCCTCGTGCCCGCCGGCGACCGCCCGGAAGAGCCGGGCCTGCCAGTCCTCGTCTTCGCCCGCCTCCCATCGGGAGATCATCTCCGGCCGGTAGAGGAGATACTGGTCAAAGGCGTAGGCGATCCGGGCCGCGAGCTGGTAGCGCTTCAGGTCATCCCCCGAGTCGCCCAGGTAGTGGCGGACTTCCTCGAAGCCGGGGGAGCCCGCCATCTCCGTCGGGAGGTCCATGAGCTTCCAGGTCATCACCTCCCGGTCGAAGGCGGTCCGGTCCGGGAGATCGCCGATAACTTTCTGAAAAATTTCATGGAAAAAGGCGTTGGGGAAGGGGAACCGCATGTTGGCGCAGACCCCGAGCCGCAAGGCCAGGGCCATGGAGACCCAGCGCTCCATCCCCTTGCTCTGAACGAGGATGATCTCTTCCTTGAACGGCGAGGAGAGTGGGGTTTTCCGGAAAATTTGGGCCATCATCGCCGCCAGAATCTCCAGCCGGTTTGATGGGTAGAGCTCAAGCTGATGCATCATCATCCGCTCCCTTGGGCTATGGGGTCGACGGTCGGTTCATCCATGTCATACGACGTTGGGCCGGGAGGCCGGAGCTGGAGGCGGTCGATGACCTCCTGAAGTTGGGCATCCGGGTCGGCCGACCGGACCCGGAGGGCGTGGGTGGCTTCGGGGGCGGACCGCCGGATCGGGTCCCGGGTGAGGATGATCCGGTGCTCCCCCGCTACGGTCGAAAGGCCCGCTTCGTCGTCCGGGTCGGCGAGGCGAACGTCTATACCCATCCGGCGGAGGCGCCGGGCCAGGGATTCCAGGCTCGGGGCGGCCAGAAACCGGGGCCGCCGGAGAGGCCGATCCGGCAGCAGGGTCAGATCAGTGACATCAAAGCGCTCAAAGACCGGATAGACCGAGACGAAATCGCCCGCGCCGACGGGATGCTCGAAACCGGCCGACACCCCGTTGATCAGGATCAGGTCCACCTCGCGGAGGGGCACCCCCATGGCCTTGATGAGGGAGCCGACCTTCGGATCGCCGCATAAGGGGTGCTCAACGGGAGTTTTCCGCCGCTCGGGGGGCAGGTGGTCGTTGAGCTCCTCATAGAAGCGAAACATAGCCCGGGGCCGCTGGGCCGGCGGACCGGTGGGGCGCTTTCGGAGAGGTGAACAATGGGGCATACCGGTCACCGTGCTTTGATCATCCGACTGATCCCGCAGGCCTGGCAGGAGCCGGACCGAATCCGGGCCGCGTCCGACAGGGACAGAACCCCGACGATTTGGGACGGATCGTCCCGGTGGACGAAGATCCGCTGGATCTGCGAAAAAATCAGCATCCGGAGGGCGGTTTCCAGGAATTCGCCTTCGTCACAGCTCTTAACGGGAGACCCCATGATCGACGACGCCGGCGCGGACGGGTCCACCCCGTGCCGGTAAGCCAGCATCAGGTCGGATTTGGAGACCACCCCGGCCGGCTCGCCCTCGGGCCCGGTGATAAGCAATGCCCCGAACCGGCAGGCGGAAAGGGCCTCCATGATGCCGGTCAGGGGGCCGTCCTCGGGATAGCTTTCGGCCGAAGGGGTCATCACGTCCTTGACCGTCAAAGGCGGCGGTCCGTTTCCGTCGCGGACCCGGTTCCGCCGGCTGTACCGGCATCCGTGGCAGAGCTGATACAGGAGTCCCACCACGTCCGGATGAGCGATGACCCCCAGCACCTCCCCGCCGTCCTGGACATAGACCCGGTAGATATCATGATGGCGCATGATTTCAAGCGCCGCGTCCAGCGTGTCGTCGGGGCCGCAGAAGACCGGCGGGCCGGCCATGACGTTTTCAACCGGCGTGTTCACCGGCAGGCCCGCGTAATAGGCCCCCATGACGTCGGTTTTGGAAGCGACTCCGGCCGGAGTCCCGTCTGCTTCGGTAATCAGAACCGCGTTGACCTTGTATTTGACAAATCGGTTGATGCAGGCGTCGAAGGTTGCCGTCCGGGGCAGTTGGATGACTTGTCGGCGCATGGCCTCGAAAACGCTTAGGTCAGACAGCAGGCTGGTTTGGGCAATGAATCCCATGATCCCCTCCGGTCAGACGAACTGGTCCACCAGGTTGTAGAATAGGTCGGAGACGTAGATGATTCCGAGTATCCGGTCCCCTTCGAGAACCGGAATCCGGCGCACGTGTTTCTTGATCATCAGGTCGAGAACCACCAGCAGGTGAGTGTCGGGGGTGATGGAGATTATCTCGGTGGTCATGATGTCCCCCACCCGGATCGATTTGGCCTTCCGGCAGGCGGTTTCAACGAAGCCCAGCAGGTCAACGTCCTCCATCACGCCCCAGATCTGGACGTGCTTGGGGCGGACAAACAGGAGAATGTCGTACATGGAAAGCATCCCGACGAGGCGGCCGGCCTCGTCGGTGACCATCATTCCAAAAATCTTCCGGCCCTCTTCCCGGGTGGCCTGCTGGAACATGGCCACCGCATCGGAAAGCGGCTGCTCCGGGGAGAGAGTGTGAAACCGCGTCGTCATGACGTCTTGAACGGATGTCTTCATATCAGCTCGGTCCTGATAAGGTTTATATTCTTCTCGACCAAATTTTCCGGTTTCTGGATCAACACTAAATAGCTTGGATGAGAGGCTCTGCTGTGTCAGCAATAGGGGCAAACTGCTCTGAAAAAACTGTTTTGTCCACTTCTTTTCCCTATCCGTTGGTGACTCTGCAAATGGTTTCTCCAAGTTTAAAGCCATTTTTATGCACGGGGATGATCGTGGTGGCGGCCCCGATCATGTGGGTTTATATTGATTTACCCCTTTGTCGGTTGAATCGAAAGATTTGCTCATCACTTTTTGTATGCCGGTTTCAATTCTCTGATCATTGGGTAATGCTTTACGTTTAAGGTCTTTAATTCGGCCTTTTCTTTATCTGCTGTTGCGGCTAAGATTGCATCCGCGAGTCCGACCCCGTGCGACTTACCGAAATCTCGTTTATAGAGTCCACCGGCTTTTGCAATTTCCGCGGTTACCGGGATAATGCGAAAAAGGGAAACAAAATTGTCTAGTACAATACGCTCATGCTTCCCTTTAACTCCAGCATACAATTCAGCAACCACTATTGTGGACAAAGAGATTCGAGAGGAATATTTATCTATAAATTCAATGGCTTTATTGTAGCCCCGTAAAAAATCAATCACTACATCGGTATCTACAAGGATCTCATCCAACATGCCGGTTACCTATCCCACTCAGATCGCAATGACTTGAAATCAGGTAGATCCCGTCGATCTTTCCAAATCCCGGCAGCCTCTTTCAATACCTTGTCCTTTCGAGTCCGCCGATTTTCATCAATGAGTCGGTCGATCGCCTGTCTAATGATCTCGCTTTGATTTTTCCCTGAACCTTCCGCAATAACGGCCAATTCTGCCCGTTGCCTATCCGTAAGATATATTTGGGTTCGTATCATGCTGCTTACCTCTCTTCTTAACTAATTATTCTTATTGTGATTCGTGATATAATAAATCATCAAGTATTTCGCCGATCAGATCTCCGAAATGTGTTCGCCGCCACGGGTCCGGAGTTCCTCTCAATACCCTGTCCTTCCATGTTCTCGCCCAATGATATTCACCTGCCGGGATGGAGCGCCTCAGGATCAGGTTCAGGTACAACAACTTGTTCGGCAATAGCTTTCCGTCAATCAATAAGTCTTGTCCCCAAAGAGCTCCGTCTCCTTCGCATGTCCTTGAAAATTGCTTTTGCATCAAAATCGAATTCGGCTTCAAGCTCTTTCCGTATTTTCTTAATTCATTTTTCCTGTTTCTCCGTCTATCCCGGCCTCACCCCATACCCCGCCCCCT
>CAZWGY010000007.1:0-28360 GCA_964633575.1 uncultured Desulfobacteraceae bacterium | reverse complement strand
TCTGGCGAGCCCTCCGGGACGTCCTCATCCTGCTCCACCCCTTCATGCCCTTTGTGACCGAGGAAATCTGGGATAAGCTGCCCCAAACCGAAGGGTTCATCATAAGGGCGACCTTTCCGCCGGATGACCCGTCCCTGCCCCCCATCGCGGCGGACCCGGCGGCCGAGGCCGAGATGACCCGGGTGATGGAAACCATCACCGGCGTCCGGAACGTCCGGGGCGAGATGAATATTTCCCCCTCCATGACCCTGGACGCGACCGTCCAATCGGACGACGCGGCCTTTCGAGAGGTGATCGACCGCCATCGGGAGCTGATCGTCAACCTGGCCCGGCTCGGGTCCCTGTCGGTCGGCCCGTCCGGGGAACGACCCCGTTCAGCGGCCACGGCGGTCCTGGAGATGGCCAGCGTCTATGTCCCTCTTGAGGGGATCATCGATTTTGATCGGGAGGCCGAGCGGCTGGAAAAGGAGATCGATAAGCTGAAAAAAGATCTCAAAACCGTCTCAAAAAAGCTCAACAACGAGGACTTTCTGGAAAAGGCCCCCGAGGATGTGGTTCAGAAAGCCCGGCGGCGTCACGACACATTAGGGGAAAAGCGGCAGCAACTGGAGACCAACCTCGATAAGATCCGGGAGCTGGTCTCCGGATGACGGCGGACCCGGTGACATCGCTCATCGACGCGGCCCTGGCCGAAGACATCGGCCCGGGGGACATCACCACCGATCTCCTGATCCCGGCGGCGGCGGCCGGAGTCGGCACGATCATCGCCAAGGAGGAGCTCGTGGTGGCCGGGCTCGATGTGGCCCGCCGGGTCTTTGCCCGACTGGATTCGAGGGTCCGTTTCGATCCGGCCCGCGCCGACGGGGATGCCGTGGCGGCCGGGACCTCGGTGGCGGCCCTCCGGGGTCCGCTCCGGGCACTGCTGACCGGCGAACGCACGGCCCTTAATTTCATCCAACGGCTTTCCGGGATCGCCACCCAGACCCGAGCCTATGTCTCGGCCCTCGGGGACTGCCGGACCGTCCTCGTGGACACCCGGAAAACCACCCCCGGCTGGCGATACCTCGAAAAGTACGCCGTCCGGGTCGGTGGAGCCAAAAACCACCGGATGGGGCTCTTTGACGGCGTTCTGATCAAGGACAACCACATCGCCGTCAGCGGCGGAATCCAGGCGGCCGTTCAGCGGGCCCGGAGCGGGGCCTCCCATCTGCTCCGGATCGAGGTCGAGGTGGAAAGCCTTCCGGAGGTCGATGAAGCCCTGGCCGCCGGCGCCGACGTCATCATGCTCGACAATATGGACTTGGCGGCGATCCGGGCGGCCGTGGCCCGGATCGCCGGCCGGGCCACCGTCGAAGTCTCCGGCGGGGTCACGGAGGAGGGGCTGGCGGCCCTGGCCGATGCCGGAGTGGACCTGATCTCCTCGGGAGCCCTCACCCATTCGGCCCGAAGCGTCGATCTGAGCATGCGGATCACCCATGATTCCGATCCATGACACCCTCCCGTCGAAGACCTACCCGGTAGCCAACACCGGGCTTATCCTCCTAAACGTCTTTGCCTTTTTCACCCAACTGGCCCACGGCCGGGAACTGGACCACTTCATCTACATTTACGGCCTGGTGCCCGCCCGGTATTCCGTCCCGGAGATCGCCGCCTACTTCGACGTCGGCCATCAGGCATTTTCGTTCATCTCCTATGCCTTTCTCCACGGCGGATTTTTCCACATCCTGGGCAACTTATGGTTTCTCCACATCTTCGGGGATAACGTGGAGGAGCATCTGGGGCCGTTCCGGTACCTGGTTTTCTATCTGTTGTGCGCGGTCACGTCGGGGGCCACCCATGTCCTCCTGAACGTCCACTCCAACGTCCCGACCATCGGGGCTTCCGGGGCCGTGGCCGGCGTAATGGGAGCCTACTTTCTCCTTTATCCCGGGGCCCGGATTCTCACCCTGATCCCGATTATCATCATTCCGTACTTTGTGGAGCTGCCGGCTTTTTTGTTCCTGGCCATCTGGTTTTTCTTCCAGTTCCTCAATGCGACCGGAAGTCAGGCCGATGTCAGCGGCGTGGCGTGGTGGGCCCACATCGGCGGGTTTCTCTTCGGAATGGTCTTATTAAAGGGAGCTGAGATCCTCCCCGCCACCGGGATACGTCAGCGGCTGGCGCCGATGACCCGGAAACGGACATCCCACCGGCTCCAGCTCATCCAGCCCACCGGGCCGCCGGATGACCCCAACCTCTACGGCACCCTGCGGATCACCCCCCACGAAGCGGCCCGGGGAAGCCGGAAGGTGGTCAACATCCCCTGGGGGTTCCAGAACCGGCTGTATCGGGTGAACGTCCCCGCCGGGATGGCGTCGGGAAAGGTCCTTCGGCTCAAGGGAATGGGGAAGATCACGCCGGCGGGAGACCGGGGCGACCTCCTCCTGACAATCGAAATTCAGCCCTGACCCCGGATCAGCCCTCGTCCCTGAGGGTCAGGCGGAAGGCGGGAACCCGCATCACCGGATGGTAGGATGCCTTGGCCCGGGCCAGGCCGGGCTGGTCCATGTCGCTTTCCTTGTTGATGTAGTCGAGCCCGGAAAAGAGGTGCCCGGCGCACTGGCTGTCGAAGTATTGGTAGAGCCCCTTGACGTCGGGGAGAGCCTTTTCGAAGTGGAGGACCCCCATGTCGGCGGTGAGGGTCGAGGCGATCCCGAAGGCGCAAACCTCGCCGTCGATCCGGAGGAGCAGCCCGCGCATGTCGATTTCCCCGAGGAGCGTCAGGCTGTTCCGGGCGGCCCGACGCTCGCAGGTCAGGTCCTCGTCGGGGGAGCTGTCACACCGTCGGATCTCACACCACTTGTCGAGAAACCGGAGACAGGCGTCGCGGTCCGCCGGGGTGATGGGCGCTACCCGGACCCGGCCGGGAGCCACGTGGGACTTCCGGAACTGGTTGATGAGGTTCCGCTTTTTGGCGTAGCGGTTCCCCTTCAGGTCCGCGAGGTCTTCGGTCCGGTAAACGTAATCGGACAGGCCGGTCTCCTCGGTGATAGAGAAATGCTCGGCCACCCGGTCCTCGCCCGCCCGGTCAATGTAATCCCGGGGGACAAACCAGTAGGCGGAAAAGCCGAGGCGGCGGGCGATCTCGGCCAGAGCCGCCGGGGGCTGTTCCCGAGTCGGGGAGACCGGGAGAATGAGGTGACGGTAGGGTTCGTAAACGGCGGTAAACTCGATGCCCACGGCCAGGGTATCGTCGTCGATCACCGCCCCGTAAGGCTGGTAGAGGTCCGAATGCCAGACGATGATGGAGGCCAGCGAGTAAACGCAGAGCGGATAGTGCTGCCGGCTGAAAAAGGGCTGGAACCGAGGGTAGTCTTCGGCCGTGATCGGGGTGAACCGGGAAATCTTCACGGGGAGTCCGCCGTCCGCCTCATGGCCACGGCGCCGGCCATGGGCGAAAACCCCAAATGCCGGTAGATGCCACCGGCGCCCTCCTCGGCAATGAGGCCGATCCAGTCGAGGCCGTCGGCGGTAAGCCGGGCCAGGATGGCCTCGACGATCCGGGTTCCGATCCCCCGCCGTCGGTGGTCGGGAGCAACCGTCACGTCCTGGATGTAGGCGTCTGAGACCCCGTCGCTGATGGCCCGCCCCATCCCGACCACCGCCGCCCCCGCTTCGGCAACGAAAAAGCAGTGGCTCCCGGCCACGATCCGGGCCACGATATCGAGGTGATCGGGAGCCGCCGGCCACCATCCTTGATCCCGGTAGAGTTGAGCGATTCCGATCAGATGGCGGGTTTCGGGACGGATCAGGGGACTAATCGTCGCCATCCGAGGAAGTCTCGCAGGCGGCCTCACGGTTGGGGTAGAGGACCGTGATCCGGTCCCGGCCCTTTTGTTTGGAGATGAACATGGCCTTGTCGGCGCGCTTGACGAAATCGGTGATCTTTTCCTCGAACTGATACTCGGTGACCCCCATGCTGACGGTGATGGTGGTGGGCTCGCCCTCCTCGGGGTGGAAGCGGCGGGCGGCAATGGCGCTCCGGACCCGCTGGGCCACCGTGATCGCCTCCTTGCCGCAGGTTTCCGGAAGGATGATGGTGAACTCCTCCCCGCCGTACCGATAGGCCGAATCGGTCTTCCGAAGGCTCTCCTGGATGGCCCGGCCGAGCTTGGCCAGAACCTTGTCCCCCTCCAGGTGACCATATCGGTCGTTGTATTGCTTGAAGTAGTCGATATCCATGAGGAGGAGCGATAAAGGGCGGAGGTGACGGCGGGTCCGCTCCACCTCCAATTCGAGCTGAGCGTAGAAGTGGCGGGAGTTGTAGAGCTTGGTGAGCCCGTCGGTGATGGCCAGGTTCTGGAGCTCTTTCCGGAGCTGGCGCTCCCGGAGCACCCGGCGCAACCGGAGAAGCAGCTCCTCGAATCGGACCGGCTTGAAAACGAAGTCGCTCGCCCCCTTGTCAATGGCTTCCTCGTAGGAGTAGTCGCCACTGTAGCCGGTCATGACGATGACCTCGGCGTCGTGATCCTGCTTGATCCGCTCGGTCAGCTCCAAGCCGTCCATGCCGGGCATCATGATGTCGGTGATAACCACCTCGAAGGGATTGGCATCCAGGAGCCTCAATGCCTCTTCGGCGTCGGCGGCGGTCTGAGTCTTATAGCCAACCGTCTCGATGAATTCCTTCATCAGGTACCGGATGGTGTCGTCATCGTCGACAATGAGGATGTGCGTATCCATAGCGGCTATTGTCCGGCCCGGGGTTTTGGGTTATGGTGGCGGTAGCTGATGTACGGATTAAAAGCGGTTGACACAATCGATAGCGGTCTGTTAAGAAACGGATTCTTTTTACAAGAAATTTTTTTATATATCTTTAACGTCGCCACCTGTCAACCGACTTTTTATTATCACCCAGGCCGTCAATGCCGTAACGGATCCGGCCGCAACCTCAGACAGCCGAGATGAATCAAGACCATATTCGAAATTTCAGTATTATTGCCCACATTGACCACGGTAAATCGACCCTCTCCGACCGGCTCATTCAGCGGGCGGACCTGATCGCGGACCGGGACTTCCACGATCAGATTCTGGATACCATGGACATCGAGCGGGAGCGGGGCATCACCATCAAAAGCCAGACGGTCTGCCTGCCATATACGGCTCAGAACGGCCGGGCCTATCTGCTCAACCTCATCGACACCCCGGGCCACGTGGACTTCAGCTATGAGGTCTCCCGGGCGTTGAAGTCCTGCGAGGGGGCCTTGCTCCTCATCGACGCCAGCCAGGGAGTGGAGGCTCAGACCCTGGCCAACCTTTATTTAGCCCTGGAGCACGACCTCGAGATCATCCCGGTGATCAACAAGATCGACCTGCCTTCCGCCGACATCGACCGGATCCGGGGACAGATCGAGGACGACCTCGGGCTGGACCCGGATACCGCCCTTCTGGTCTCGGCCAAGGAGGGGACCGGGGTCACGAAGGCGCTGGAGGCCATTGTCAGCCGGCTGCCGCCGCCCCAGGGAGATCCGGACGCCCCTCTCAAGGCCCTGATCTTCGATTCCCATTACGATCCCTTTCGGGGGACCATCGTCCACGTCCGGGTTTTCGAAGGCCGGGTCCGTCCCGGGGACACGATCATCTTCCTCTCGAACTCAGCCACCTACAAGGTCGAGGAGGTCGGGGTTTTCCAGCTCGTCCGGATTCCCCGGAAGGCCATCGGGGCCGGTGAGGTGGGTTACATCATTGCCGGCATCAAGACGGTGAGCGACACCCGCTGCGGAGATACCGTCAGCCTGAAGAACCGGCGCTGCGACCAGGCGCTGTCCGGGTTCAAGGAAACCAAGCCGGTGGTCTTCTCATCCATCTACCCCGTGGCATCGGACGATTATGAGGACCTGGCCACCGCCCTGGAAAAGCTCAAGCTCAACGACGCCTCCCTTATCTACGAAAAGGACACCTCGGCGGCGCTGGGCTTCGGGTTCCGATGCGGGTTTCTGGGCCTGCTCCACCTGGAGGTGGTCCAGGAACGGCTGGAGCGGGAATACGATCTCTCCCTCATCCTCACCGCGCCGTCGGTCCAGTATGAGATCACCTTGAACGAAGGAACCCGGACCATCATCGACAACCCGGCGCACTATCCTGATCCGACGGAGATCGAGACCACCCGGGAACCCTATATCCGGGCCGCCATCATCGTCCCTGACCGGTACATGGGCCAGGTGATGAAGCTCTGCATGGACCGGCGGGGGATCAACCGGAATTACCAGTACCTGACCAGCGACCGGCTGGAAATGATCTTCGACATCCCCCTGGCCGAAGTGGTTTACGACTTCTACGACAAGCTCAAGTCCGCCACTCAAGGATACGGCTCCTTTGACTACGAGATCAAGGAATATCTGGAAACGGATCTGGTGAAGCTCGATATCCTCATTAACGGGGAGCGGGTGGACGCGCTTTCTCAGCTTGTCCACCGGGATCGGGCCGAATCCCGGGCCCGGTCCGCCTGCGAACGGCTCAAGGAGGAAATCCCCCGCCAGATGTTCAAGATCGCCATCCAGGGAGCCATCGGCGGCAAGATCATCGCCCGGACCACCGTCAGCCCCTTTCGGAAGGACGTCACCGCCAAATGCTACGGCGGCGACATCACCCGGAAACGGAAACTCCTGGAGAAGCAGAAAAAGGGGAAAAAGCGGATGAAAATGGTGGGCCAGGTGGAGCTCCCCCAGTCGGCATTTCTCTCCGTTCTGAAGGCGGACACCGATTGACGCAACCCGAAAGGCAGGACAGCTCATGGGAATGACCCTGACGGAAAAGATTCTCGCGGCCCACGCCGGTCTCGACCGGGTATCGCCGGGAGACCTCATCAACGCCCGGGTGGATATCGCTCTGGCCAACGACATCACCGCGCCCATCGCCATCGAGGGGTTCCGCCGCTGCGGGGCCACGACCGTCTTCGACCGGGACCGGGTGATCCTGGTCCCGGACCACTTCGTGCCCAACAAGGACATCCAGTCGGCCATGCAGGTCCAGATTCTCCGGAACTTCGCCCGCGAGCAGAAGCTGACCCATTTCTTCGACGGCGGGGAGGTCGGGGTGGAACACGCTCTCCTTCCGGAAAAGGGGCTGGTCCTGCCCGGCGACCTGGTCATCGGAGCCGACAGCCACACCTGCACCTACGGCGGGATCGGGGCTTTCGCCACCGGTGTGGGCAGCACCGACCTGGCCGCGGCCATGGCCATCGGCGAAGTCTGGCTCAAGGTCCCCGAGACGATGCGCTTCACCTATACCGGGACCCTCCGGCCGTGGGTAACCGGCAAGGACCTGATCCTCCACACCATCGGCGATATCGGCGTGGACGGGGCCCTCTACCGGGCCATGGAATTCACCGGGCCGGTCATCGAGGCCATGGACGTCGCCGGCCGCCTCACCATGGCCAACATGGCCATCGAAGCGGGGGCCAAAAACGGGATCATTGCTCCGGACGCCGTAACCGAAGCTTATGTCAAGGACCGGGCGGTCCGGCCCTACACTCCCGTCCACGGCGACCCGGACGCCGTTTACGCGGTGGAGCGGTCCTATGATGTCTCGACCATGGAACCCCAGGTGGCCTTTCCCCACCTCCCGGAAAACGCCCGGGGGATCAGCGAGGTCGGGACCATCCCCATCGACCAGGCGGTGATCGGCTCCTGCACCAACGGCCGGATCGAGGACCTCCGGATCGCCGCCACGGTGCTGAGCGGCCGCCGGGCCGCCCGAGGGGTCCGGCTGATCATCATTCCGGCCACGCCCCAGGTTTACCGGATGGCCCTGGATGAGGGCCTCTTCACCGTTTTCACCGACGCCGAAGCCATCATCAGCCCGCCCACCTGCGGTCCCTGTCTGGGGGGTCACATGGGCATCCTGGCTAAGGGGGAGCGGGCGGTGGCGACCACCAACCGGAACTTCGTCGGCCGGATGGGCCACCCCGAAAGCGAGGTTTACCTGGCCAATCCCGCCGTGGCCGCCGCATCCGCCGTCCTTGGCCGGATCGCCGGACCCGATGACCTTTAGGTGATTGATGATTGATGATGGCGGATTTCCAAAATCCAAAATCTAAATTGTTTGAAGGAGACGCTCATGAAGATGGAGGGAACCGTCTGGACCTTCGGCGACGACGTGGACACCGACCTGATCATCCCCGCCCGGTATCTCACCACCAGTGATCCGGCGGAGCTGGCCCGGCACTGCATGGAAGACGCCGACCCCGACTTTGCCAACCGGGTCCGTGCCGGAGACATCATCGTGGCCGGCAAAAACTTCGGATGCGGTTCATCCCGGGAGCACGCCCCCATTGCCATCAAGGCCGCCGGCGTGGCCTGCGTGGTGGCCAAAAGCTTCGCCCGGATCTTTTACCGGAACGCCTTCAACATGGGTTTGCCCATCCTCGAATGCGAAGCGGCCGGCCATTTCAAAACGGGCGGCCGGCTCCAGATCGACATGGACACCGGAACCATCACCGATGACCGCACGGGGGAGACCTTTGCCACCCGGCCGATCCCGCCGTTCATGCAGGCCCTGGTCAAGAGCGGCGGCCTTCTGGCTCACGTCGAAAAGCGACTGGCGGCCGGCTGATCCCCGGCGTCAACGCTCCTTTTTCAGAGCCCGGTAATACCGAAGGACCTTTTTGACGTAGTTCTGGGTTTCTTTATAAGGAGGGATACCGTTGTACTGATCCACGCGGCGGGGGCCGGCGTTGTAGCCGGCCAGGGCCAGGGTCAGCCGGCCGTTGAATCGGTTGAGGAGCCCGCTGAAAAACCGGGTCCCGCCCATGATGTTCTCCTCCGGATCAAAAGGATCCTGAATCCGCAGAAGCCGGACATTTTCCGGCATGAGCTGCATGAGGCCCAGAGCCCCCTTCCGGGAGACGGCCCGGGGATTGAAAGCCGACTCCACCGTGATAATCGCCTTGATGAGGGGAAAGTCAACGCCGTACCGGCGGGAAGCCGCCCAGATGTGGTGGTCGTATTTCTCAGGCAGAGCGGGGATATCGCCCCGGCGGACAAAAAAGTCGTCCTGGATGTAGAGCTGATAGTGGGATGAAGTGGGGACGTTGGTGAAGTGGAGCACCCCTTCCTCGTCAACGTATCGATAAATGTCCGCTCCGACCGGGGCGTAAAAAAGCAGAAGGAAGATGGCCGTCCCGGCGACCACGAAGCGTTTTGACATTGTCCCGGCCGTGCTCCGCACGTCTATGGCCCCCATCCCCCGGCGTTCCGATCCCGAAGGCATCGCTCGGCGTACCGGCGGGGAAAGTCGGGGTGACCGAGATAAGGTCGGACCGTGGTTAAAAAGCTGTCCACCATCTCATCGACGGCCGCGTCCTTTTGGGCGCTGTCCACGAAATTGCGGACCCTCCGCTGTTCGAAAACCACCCGGTCGCCGAGCTGTTCGCCCAAGGGGCCATCCAGGGGAATCTCCATTCGAGCCACGATCTCCAGGTACCAGCGGTCCCCGGCCACCTGGCGCGACCGGTCCACAATCTCCAGAGTAAGCCCGTTTTCCAATCTCTCCGTTTGAATCGGTTTGTCCGTCACCGTTATCCTCTTCAGGGTCCGTGCCGCGCCGGGTCTCGTTTCTCTTGCCGGCAGTGAAAGCTGATCGGGATTATAGACCGGCGACGGATTCGAAAGCAAGTGGATTATCCCAATGGAAATCATGGGGTTTACCGCTTTACCCGGAATTGCGCGGTCATTGTGTGGAAACCGGTTCGAGGAATGTGTTCAACCGACCACTTTCGCACAGAATCCGCCGGCGTGTTCGGAAGAGGCCGTTGGAGCACAAGTTTCAAACAGGGTTCCACACAAGAAAATCAGGCAAAACAAACCGAAAATAAAGGACCTTTTTAAGAAGCACATCCTTTGCACAGGACTGATGATGAAGAGTCTTTTATATAGAAAGAAATCAAAAGGAGTCTTCACTTATAGGAAAGCATCCGGCAACGACGGGATATTGGAAAAAACGCTTGCCTGACGGATCAACTCGCGGTATATTGGCAGGTCTTTTGAGCTGATACGGACCTATGACCAACAACGGACTGACACACATGGGATTACTGACATCCACGGTTTCCATTACCCGCTATCACGTCTCCGGGACGCTCGATGACCCGGTTCGCGAAACGGTCGAAAAGGGCCTCAAACGCCATGCCATCGAGGACATCGACGGTGAGCCCGAAGACCGGGCCGTGGGCTGGACCGCCTTTGGAGATCCCTTTACCCCCGATTTTTCCGCCGGCAGCTTCGAGGTCGGGACCTATTTCACCTTTTCCCTCCGGATCGACAAAAAGTCCATCCCGCCCAAGATCGTCAAAAAACACGTTCTTGACCGGGTACAGCAGCGGCTTCGGGATACCGGGCGGGACTATCTTTCCCGTTCGGAAAAGCAGGAGATCAAGGACGACGTGATTGGCGCCTTGAGTGTTCGGATACCTCCGGTTCCCAACGTCTATGACCTGCTCTGGAGCTACGAGGACAATTGGCTCTGGTTCTTTTCCAACCAGAAAGGGGCCAACGAGGAACTCGAGACGCTGTTTGCCCGCGCCTTCGACCTGACCTTGATCCGGCTGTTTCCCTATACCATGGCCGAGCTGACCGCGGGGCTCGACCCGGCCGACCGCGACGAGCTGTCGAAACTGACCCACACCCGATTTGTGAGCTGATTGCCGATGCTGGACGTTTCCGTTTCCTACAATCGTTATAAGTTTCTCGGTCATGAATTTTTGACCTGGCTCTGGTATCTCACCGACGCCGAGGCTCAGGGAGAGTGGCTCCGGTCCATGGATCCGGAGGCCGTCTCGCTGGCTATCGGGAACCGGATCGTTTTGGAAAACCGGGTTGGGGAAGGGGTCGAGACCATCACCATCAAGGGGGATGATGCCGGCCTGGAGGAGGGAACCCTTGCCCTCCGCAAGGGGGCGTTTGTGACCGAGATGAATCTCGTCTATCGGTCGGGGGACTTCGAATGGCGGTTTTCCGTCAAGGGCGAAAGCCTCGATATCGCCGGGCTGAAGGTTCCGGATACAGGCGCGGTGGAGACCGCCGAGGACACTGACGGGGCCATTTTGGAGCGGGTTTTTCTCTACGAAAAGATCGTCTCCCTGATCGACCGGCTTTACGGGACGTTCATCCGCTTGCGGCTGTCGGAAAAATGGGAAAAAGAAACCGTACCGAAGCTCCGGACCTGGATCGGGGCGTCGGAGAGGGGTTTGAGCGCATGAAGATCGCCATCAACAAGACCGATATCCGGGACGTTCTGTCCCGAATACAGGGGATCACGGGGCGGAAGACCAATCTGGCCATCACCGAGATGGCCCTCATCCGGACGACCGAAACGGGGGTGACGGTGATTGCCACCGACCTCGAAACCGGTTTTGAAGGGGCCTATCCGGCGACGGTGGACCGGCCCGGGGCCATCGCCGTCAACGGCAAGAAGCTTTTCGAGATCATCCGGGAGTTTCCCCGGTCGGAGATACTGATCAACGAGGCTGAAAAGCGGTGGATCGAGATCGGGTCGGGGAGCATCGAGTATCACATTGTCGGCATGGACCCGGATGACTTTCCGGAAACCCCCCGGATCGATGCGGTGGATTTCTTCGAGATGGACGCGCCGACGCTCAAGAAGATGATCGAGCGGACGGTTATCGTCGCCGGAGCGGCCGACGACAAGCGGGCTCACATCAGCGGGGTTTACTTTGAGATTTTAAACGATGAGTCGCCTCAGCGGATCCGCCTGGTGGCCACCGACGGGAGCCGGTTGTCCACCGCCGACGCGGTTTACCCGGAAAAGGCCGACCTCCCCGATTCCACCGGGATCATCGTTCCCAAAAAGGGGATGAGCGAGGTCGCCCGGTTCCTTACGACCGATGGGACGGTCGAGGTGGGGTTCAAGGAGAATCACTTTATCGCCCGGCGGGAGTCGGAAACCATCACCATCCGGCTTCTGGAGGGGGAGTTTCCCCGCTACCGGGACATCATCTCCCGGACCGGCGGACGGATCATCAAGATGGACCGCCGGAGTCTGTTGATGATGCTCCGGCGGATGTCGATCCTCTCCACCGAGGCATACAAAGGGGTGATCTTCAATTTTGCAAATGATCATCTGGTGGTGACCGCGTCCAATCCGGAAATCGGGGAATCCAAGGAGGAGATGGAGATCGAGTACGACGGCGAGGGCATCGAGATCGCCTTCAACCCCCGGTATTTCATTGACGCCTTGAACGTTATCAACGCGGATACCGTTTCGATTGACATCCTCGACCAGCAACGTCCCTGTCTGGTGAGCGGTGAGGACGATGACACCTACCTGAGCGTCATCATGCCGATGAAAATATGAGCGAGCAGATTTACAGCGCGGACAGCATCAAGATCCTCGAAGGGCTGGAGGCCGTTCGAAAGCGTCCATCCATGTACATCGGCAACGTCGATGTGGCTGGGCTTCATCACCTGGTTTACGAGGTGATCGACAACAGCATCGACGAGGCCATGGCCGGGTATTGCGACACCATCACCGTGACCATCCACACCGACAACAGCGTTTCGGTGGAGGACAACGGCCGGGGCATCCCGGTGGGAATGCACCGCAAGGAGAACATGCCGGCGGTGGAAGTGGTCATGACCAAGCTCCACGCCGGAGGGAAGTTCGACAACGAGTCCTACAAGGTCTCCGGCGGGCTCCACGGCGTGGGGGTTTCAGTGGTCAACGCCCTGTCGAGCCAGCTCACCGTCGAAATCTACACCGACGGGAAAATCTACCATCAGACCTACTCCCGGGGCCGGAAAACCAGCGAGCTGACCGTCATCGGAGATACCGAAAAGCAGGGAACCCGGATTCATTTCTTCCCCGACACGGAGATCCTCAACAACGACAACTTCGAGTTCGAGATCCTCAGCCGGCGGGTCCGGGAGCTGGCTTTTCTGAATAAGGGCGTTCGAATCCAGATCGAGGACGAACGGACCGATCAGAAAAGCGAGTATTGTTATGAGGGTGGGATCATGGAGTTCGTGACCTACCTCAACCGCCACAATACGCCGCTTCACGATCCGATCTTCATGCAGGGGGAGAAAAACGATGTTCAGATGGAGGTGGCGCTCCAGTACAACGACACCTTCACCGAAAAGATTTTTTCCTTTGCCAACAATATCAACACGATGGAAGGGGGCTTCCACCTCATCGGCTTCAAGGCGGCCCTCACCCGGACCCTCAATCAGTATGCGTCGGTCAACGGGAATCTCCCCAAGGGGTTCAAGGGGAAGATCAGCGGGGAGGACGCCCGTGAGGGGCTCACGGCGGTGATCAGCGTCCGGATCATGGACCCTCAGTTCGAGGGCCAGACCAAGACGAAGCTCGGCAACAGCGAGGTCAAGGGGCTTGTGGAATCGCTTTTGAACGAGCGGCTCACCGACTACCTCGAGGAGAACCCGTCGGTGGCCCGGCGGATTCTGGCCAAGTCCATGGATGCGGCCCGGGCCCGGGACGCGGCCCGGCGGGCCCGGGACCTCGCCCGGAGCAAAGGTTCCCTGGCTGAGACCACCCTCCCCGGCAAGCTCGCCGAGTGCCAGCTTCCGGACCCGGCGGTTCGGGAGCTCTTCCTGGTCGAGGGGGACTCGGCCGGCGGATCGGCCAAACAGGGTCGGGATCGGAAGTTTCAGGCGGTGCTGCCGCTCAAGGGCAAGATCCTGAACGTCGAAAAGGCCCGGTTCGACAAAATTCTGAAAAGCGAAGAGATCAAGAATATGATCACCGCTTTGGGGACCGGCGTGGGCGAGGAAGAGTACGACATCGACAAGCTCCGCTACCACAAAGTGATCATCATGACCGACGCCGACGTGGACGGCTCTCACATCCGGACGCTGTTGCTCACTTTTTTCTATCGGCAGATGTCCGAGCTGGTGGATGGCGGCTACCTTTACATCGCCCAGCCTCCGCTCTTCCGGGTGGGCAAGGGAAAGAGCCAGTTCTACCTCAAGGACGAGGCATCATTTACCGACTACATTCTTAGAAGGGCGACCTCTGATAAGAAACGGGTCGCCAACGCCCGAGGGGATGTTCTGGGAGAGACCGCGCTCTACGAGGCGGTGAGCGTGCTGGCCGACTATATCACCGTGACGAGCCGGATGGACCGGCGGGGAGTCCCCGCCCATCTGGTGGAATTTCTGATTGCCTCCGGGGTGACCGACAAATCGGAGTTTCAGGATACGGACCGGGTGACCCGGCTCCGGGCCGCCCTGGCCGACCGGGGCTACATGGTGGGCGACATCACCTGGGACGAGGACCGGGGGCTCTATGAGCTTCGGGTTACGCCGGTCATCGGCGGAGAGGAGTCCCCCCAGTTTCAGGCGGCCGAATACGACGAAATCCGGCCGGTCACCATCGGCCGGGGGCTGATCCACTCCAAGGACTTTCAGACGGCCATCTCCCTCTGGAACCGGATGCCCCCGTTCCAGCATCCGCCCTTCTCCCTTTATGACGAGGGGCGCGAAGACGACGCCCCCGAGATCCCGGATCGGGAAACCTTGCTCAAACGAATCACCGAAGAGGGGCGGAAGGGGATCAGCATCCAGAGATACAAGGGCCTCGGTGAAATGAATCCGGAGCAGCTCTGGGAGACCACCATGAATCCGGAGACTCGGATTCTGCTCAAGGTCAAGGTCGAAGACGCGGTCATGGCCGACGAGACCTTCACCCTCCTCATGGGGGACGTGGTGGAGCCCCGCCGGGAGTTCATCCAGACCAACGCCCTGGAGGTGAGCACCCTCGATATCTGAGCCCCGGTCCGGCCGCCTACCCCCGCTTTCCTCCCTGACTACCCGAGATTACCACTGCCGCCCCATTGTCGATAACGCTCCCACCGGCTATCGTGTTTCCAGGAAACGCGATAACCGGAAAGGGAGCGATGCCGTACTACATCAAAAGAATTATCAAGGAATGTTACATCTTCCTCGGGCTGGTGCTTGCCGCCTCGATGGTTTTCTCCTTTTTCTTTGGGATTTCGCTGCTGACCGAGTTTCTTTCCCGGTAAGCCGACCCTCGGTTTGGCTGAATAACCCCAACCCGATCGGAGGACCGTTCATGCAACTGACTCGACATGCGCGTGCCAGACGGCGGCAGCGGGGGTTTTCCCGCCCCGCTCTGCGGATCATCCAGCGATATGGGAGATGTGAAAACGTCGCCGGTGGGGCCCTGCGCTTTTTCTTCGGAGAAAAGGAATACCGTCAGGCCGTGTGCGAGCTGAAGCGGCGGGGCATCGAAATCCCCGGCCGCTGCCGGCGCGGAACCATCCACCTCATGGACCGGGCCAAGAACGGCAGCATCATCGTCAAGGATGGCCGCATCCTTACGGCCTACAAGTGATCCCGTCCCCGGCGTCCGCCGGGGCCATTCCCCTCCCCCTGTTTTCGACCTTCCCCATCCACTGAATCCGCCCGTCCAGACCGGCCATAAGGCTCACTGAACCCGATACTGTGCCAGAAGGCCGGTCCGTGCCAGGCACATTTCCGTGCCATGGCACAGTCTTCGAGCTGACGGGGACGGACCGGACACTCCCTAAAGCCATATCCATGTCGTTGTGGGTTTCTATAGTTGGCGAGGGTTTCATCGTTTCCGGGTTCCGAATGGGTCCAGTAGGGGCGGACCCGCGTGTCCGCCCTTGATACGTTATCGTCCCCTGGGAGCGCGGGCGTCTCGCCCGCATGGCGGGCTGGAAGGCCGCGTTCCCAGCCGGGGGCTGACAGGCGGCCTGAACTTATAGGGGGGCCGAAAACATGATCAAGGCCCTTTTGAATTTATGATAAGCCCACGGTAGGTTTTGGCATATTCATTGCAAATCCATTCAATCACAGGCGGGGACATAGGATGTGAACCGAAAGGAGGCGTGCCATGAAAAGCGTGTGGAAGGTCATTGGGATAGGACTGCTGGCGTGGCTGTTAATGATCGGATCGGCGGCCGCAAACTCGGATCGCCCCGGAGGGGATGATATCGAGGGGGTTTACGGGGCATTCATCGATCGGCTTATCGACTGTTGCGAGGTCAAGGCCGACCGGTCGGGTTCCCGGATGTCCAATATCTGCCGGTGCGCGGCCCGTGCCAAGCTCAAGGCCGCGTTCTGCGCCCGGCATCGGGACGACCTGGTCAGGAAAATGACCGAGGCCCGAATTGGGATCAAGCAGTACAAGATGAGCTATTTCGTCAACAACCAGTTTATCGATAGTCTCCGAGCCGCCGGGTATTCGTTGGACCGGTTTCCGGAGCTGGGCCGGGCCCAATCCCGGCGATAGCTTGGCGGCGGCGGTGTTGCCGGCCCTTTCCTTTTTGCTCCGGAGGGCCGAAGCGGACAGCCAACCCTTGACACCTCCGGTACAATTGCCCTATAAAACCCCATGATGACCAAACATTGTGGGGAGAGGGGATGGAGCGAAAGATCCTCGTGGTAGATGATGACGAGATTATCCGTTTCATGTACCAGGAGCATTTTGATAAGGCCGGCTACACCGTTTTTACCGCCCCCGACGCCGAGGCGGCCGGAGAATTGTTGCGGTCTGAGGACATTTCCGTGATGTTCCTCGACCTCCGGCTGCCCGGGCAAAGCGGGGTGGACCTCTGCCGACGGATTCGGCTGGACAACCCCATCGCCGTCATTTACGCGGTCACCGGCTACACATCGATATTCGAGCTCGCCGCCTGCCGGGAGGCCGGGTTCGACGACTACTTCATCAAGCCGGTCGACGTCCCCCTGCTCCTCAAGGCGGCGGCCGACGCCTTTGACCGGCTCGACCGCTGGATGTCCCCCTGACCCCGGCCCTCAGTCCGGCTCCTCCGTTTCCCCCCCATCCATTTCCGCGGCCCGATGAATGTCGATGATCCGGGTACTTTCGATGTACCGGATCGTCTCATACCGGGTGATGCGCATCAGCTTCCGGGTAATTTCCCCCATCTTATCGATCTGGCCCTTGATGATGGACAGGTACTCGTATTTGGGATCATCTTCGCCCATCCCCATCATCAGGAGCTGGGAAAACCCCGAGATGGACTGGAGGGGCTGGTTGAGTTCGTGGCAGACGGCTCCGGCCATCTCTAAAACACCCTGAAGCTTCTCCTCGGCCATCTGCTTTCGGGTCAGCTCCTGATGGGTCAGGGCCGACTTGATCCGGGCCAGCAGCTCGATCCGATTGACCGGTTTCCGCACGTAGTCAGTCCCTCCGGCTTCGAAGGCTTCTTCCAGTGTCTTGTCGTCGGTGTTGGCCGTCACGAAGACCACCGGCAGGTCCCGGGTAGCGGGTTCCCGCCGGAGCCGTCGGCAGACCTCGTAGCCGTCCATTTCGGGCATCATGATGTCCAGCAGAATCAGGTCGGGGATTCGATCTGGATCATCCGAGGTGGCGATCTCCAGAGCTTCCGGCCCGGATGTGGCCACGCTGACTTCGTAGGCGTCCATGAGGATCTCCGCCAGGACCCGGAGATTGGCCGGGGCGTCGTCCACGATCAGGAGCCGCTTGGTGACTGGCGTATCGAGGGCCATCGGGGCGCGCCGTCGGATCAGGCCTTCTGGATGGTGAAAATGGAATTGAGCTTCAGGACGTTGAAGAGCTCATAGATGGTCGGGGAGGCGTTCTGGATGACGATCCGCCCGTCGTGGATGGCCAGGTCCTTGTAAAACAGGAGCAGTTTTCCGATGCCGGCGGAGCCGATATGGATCACATGTCGGAAATCGAAGACCACCTCCTTGAGTTTGGCGATGTTCTGCTCCCGGAAGCGCCGTTTGAGCTCCTCGGCGCCCTGCTCGTCGATGTTGCCTTTGATGGTGAAGACAGCGCGGTCATCCTTGGTTTGAATGCTCAGCTCCATCGTCCCCCTCCTTTCGAGTTTTGAGAGGTTCCCCGTCAGGTCTCCGGTGCCCGGCGGATGGCGTTGAAACGTCACGGCGAGACGCCCCTGTCCCGGCCGGGCCGTCCAGCATGCGTCATCGGAAAAGTGACGGATAATAAATACCCCCCTTCCGGAGGGCTTTGCAAGGTTTTCCGTCAGGGTCGGGTCTGGAATTCGGCTTTCGACGACCCCGTCCCCCTCGTCTTGTATCTGGAGATGAAGGTCGTTGCCGATATGGTAGCGGACCGTCACCGCCTTGGACGGGTCGCATTCGTTGCCGTGCTTCCAGGCGTTGATAACGGCCTCTCCCAGGACCATCCGAACCTGATGGCCCCGCTCGCCAAAGCCCGACCAGGCGAGGTCCAGGATCTCGCAGAGCGCGTCGATCCGCCGGCTGATCTCGGCCTCATTTCTGGGATGGAAAACCTCGGTAATCGTCTCTTCGACGTCTTCGATTTCCAGGCAGAGGAGGGTCACATCATCGTCGGAGGTGTTGGTGGGGCCCCCTTCGGCGGTTTCCGGGAGAACCGTTTCTCCGCTGAGCCGGGAGACTTCGGCCAGAAGGGCGGCCGTGATGTCGGCGACCGGCGGGGGGCGGCCGATGGCCGCTTGCCGATCCCGGAGTACCCGGTTCACCAGGGCCTGGAACCGATCGGCGGTGAGCATGGGGTTGCCCCGTTTCAACGGCATCTCGGTGAGGCCATCGGTGTAACAGATCAGCCGGTCACCGGGGGCCAGTTGCAGGGATACCGATTCATAGCCGATGCCGTCGGCCACCGCCAGAGGCAGGTGGATGCCCTCCCCATCCGCCGACGGGAGCAGAAGGATCTCCCCATTACGGATTAAAATGAGCTGGGGGTGGCCGGCCGACAGGTAGCGGAGGATCAGGGTGGCGTGGTCCAGCTCGGCGACCAGGGCGGTGAAAAAGTCATCCCGACGCATCAGGCGGTCCCGGCAGATCGCCTCGTTCAATCGAGTGACGATGGCCCCCGGCCCCGCCGTCGGGTCCTCCGTCAGCAACTGGTTGTGGAGTAGGTCGGTGAGGATGCTCCGGAGCACGCAGCCCACCTCGTGCCCCGACTGGTCCTTGATACTCAAAACGGTCCGCGGTCCGTCCGTGCCTTCAACCGTCCGGACAAAGCAGTGGTCCCCGCCTTCGGCGTAACAGGGGATGGATGTGGTCTCGACGAAGAGCCGGAGGCGGTCGGTGAGGGGGATGTAGCGGGGAATGGGGCCGTTGACCCGGGCGAGGATCTTCTTGGCCAGCTCGATGCTCATCTCCTGCTTCCGGATCTCCTCCTTGAGCATCCGGTTGCTTTCAGACAGCTCGGCGGTCCGTTCCCGGACCCGGCGTTCCAGCTCGTCGTGGGACCGCTTCAGGTCCTCCTGAGCCCGCTGCCGCTCGGCGATCTCCCATTGAAGCTGCTCATTGCTATCCGTCAAAGCGGCGGTCCGGGCCTTGACCAAATCCCGGAGATGATCCCGGTATCGCTTGAGATCCAGGTGAGTGGTGACCCGTGCCCGGACCACGTCCGGGCTGAAGGGCTTGGTGATGTAGTCCACCGCGCCCAGAGCAAACCCCTTGGTCTCCTCGGCCTCCTCGGAGCGGGCCGTGATGAAAATTACCGGGATGTGGCGGGTCCGGCTGTCTTCCTTCAGGCGGCGGCAGACTTCGTAGCCGTCCATCTCCGGCATCATGATATCCAGGAGTATCAAGTCGATCCCCTCTCCCTCACGGGCGATATTCAGGGCTTCCGCGCCGCCGGTGGTCACCCGGACCTCATAAGTGTCCGGCAGGGCGATCTGAAGGGTCCGGATGTTGGCCGGGACGTCGTCGACGATGAGGATGCTCTGGCGGGGCAGCTCGCCGCTCATGACCGTTTCCTGGATTTTTCGATAAGGGCCGACAGGTCCGCCGAGAGGCTTCGCATCTGACTCGCCCGGGCCGACAGGGATTCGGATGCGGCGGCCGTCTCTTGGGCGCTGGCGGCGATGTCCTGGGTGACCGTGTCAACTTCCCGGATGGCCGTCGTCACTTCCGCGATTCCATGAGCCTGGTCCCTGGCGGCGACCGTGATGGATTCGGTCTTTTCCCCCATCCGGGTGGCTGACTCGATGATCCCCTCGAAGTCGTTGTTCAGATGGCGGATCGACCCGACGGCCTGGATAACCCGGGTGATGGTGCTTTCGAGGAGCGACTGGGTGTCCCGTGCCGCTTCCGTGGACTTGGCGGCCAGCTTCCGGACTTCTTCGGCCACCACCGCGAACCCGGCCCCGGCCTCCCCGGCCCGAGCCGCTTCCACCGCCGCGTTCAGGGCAAGCAGGTCAGTCTGAAAGGCGATTTCGTCGATGGTGGAGATGATTTTCGACATCCGGCCCCCTTCGGCCTCGACCTGGGCCATCTCCCGGGTGAGCTCGACGAGGGATTTGAGGCTGTGGCCCGACTGGGAGATGTTCTCGTTCATCAGGGCCTGGGCCCCTTCGGTGAGCCGGGATGCCTCGTGGCTCTCGCCCCGCATCCGCTCCATGGCGGCCGATGTTTCCTCCACCGCCGCGGCCTGTTCGGAGGCATTCTGGGACAGGGTTTGACTGGTCGCGGCCAGCTCATCGGCCGCCGCCGCCACCGCCGTCGCTCCGTTCACGAGCCCGGCGGCCACTCGATGGATCGGACGGACAATGGACCGGGTGATCAGGCCGGAGATCAGGGCGGCGAAGAGAATGATTCCCCCCACCCAGGCCCCGGCCGACATCAGGATGCCGTTGACCTCACGAGCCACGTCATCGATGTATATTCCCGAACAGAGTATCCATTCCCATTCCGGAAAGCGGCGGACGTAGGATATCTTGGGAACCGGGGTCTCGCTTCCCGGCTTGGGCCAGTAGTAATCAACCACCCCGGCTCCTTTTTCCCGAGCAATCTCGGTCATGGCCACGGTGATCTTCTTGCCGCGGGCGTCGGTGAGATCGGCGATGTTGGTCCCATCCAGGCCGGCCGATTCGATGGGGTGCATAAGCATGTTGTGATCGAGGTCAAGGATGAAGAAGTACTCGTTTTGACTGTGGCGGAGGTCCCGGATCACCGATTTGGCCATCTCTTTGGCCTCGACATCGGAAATCCGGCCCGCTCCGGCCGCGTCGGCGAAATGAGTCAGGACGTTATAGGCGGTGGACACCACCGCTTTCATCTGCTGTTGCCGTGCCTGATGGAGGTGCTGGTGGAGCTGATAGCCCATCCAGACAAGGGTCAGGGTGAACAGAACGATCAGGCTGATCCCCAGTAGATTGATTCGGGTGGCGAGCTTGAGCTTACGGTGCATGGTCCCTCCCCTCGGATGAGCCGGCGTCGGACCCGGCCGCTGCTTCGGATCGGTTGATGGCACGAATCAGGACCGCTTGCAGAACATCCGGCTCGATGGGTTTGGCCACATAGTCGTCCATCCCGGCCGCCAGGCACCGCTCGCGGTCGCCCGTCATGGCCTGTGCGGTCATGGCGATGATTGTCAGGGTGTCGAACCGGCGGTCGGCCCGTATCCGCCGGGTGGCTTCGCAGCCGTCGAGCCGGGGCATCCGGACGTCCATCAGGACGGCGTCAAAAGGCGGCAATCCCCGGTCGGCCCGAGCGGTCACCGCCGCCACCGCCGCCTCTCCGTCCCCGGCGATCTGGACGGTTGCGCCGGTTCCCTCCAGGATCTCAGTGGCCACTTCCTGATTGATGATGTTGTCTTCCACGAGGAGCACGATCCGGCCGCTCAGAGCGGCCGGAGGGGCGAGCGCGGTGCCGGGCGGGACCGGGGTCCCCGTCTCCGGATGTTTCAGGGGGAGCGTGAGCCGGACGGTGGTGCCTTTACCCGCTTGGCTGTCCAGGGTGATCTCTCCGCCCATGAGGGTGGTCAGTTGCCGGGCGATGGACAGCCCCAGGCCGGTGCCGCCGTATCGCCGGGAGGTGGACCGATCGACCTGAGCAAAGGGGGCGAACAACGCCGACTGATGCTCCGGCGGGATGCCGATGCCGGTGTCGGTCACCGAGAAGGTGAGGGGCGGACTACCGTCGTCCGGCTTCGCGTCAACGGGCCGCACCGACACTTCCACCGCCCCCCGCTCGGTGAACTTGACGGCGTTGCCCACCAGGTTGATGAGAATCTGGGATAATCGCACCGGATCGCCCACCAACTGACGGGGAGTGGCCGGGTCAACCGCGACGGAAAAGGTCAGCCCCCGGGCCTTGGCCCTGGCGGCGAAGAGGTCCGACAGGGGGGTGAGGACTTCGTCGAGGGCAAAGGGCTCGAGGGTCAATTCGAGGGTTCCCGCCTCGATACTCGACAGGTCGATGAGGTCGTTGATCACGCCCATGAGGACCTGGCTGGAGGCCCGGATTTTTTTCACATGGTCCCGCTGCCGGGGGGACAGGTCCGTATGCAGCAGGAGGGAGGTTAAGCCCATAATGGAATTCATGGGCGTTCGGATCTCATGGCTCATGTCGGCCAGAAACCGGCTTTTGGCTCGGTTTTTGGTTTCGGCGGCCAGTTTGGCCCGTTCCATGTCGGCCAGCCGGCGCTGCTCGGTGATGTCCAGGGCGAAGCCCTCGAAAAATTGCACCCGGCCGTAGGCGTCCCGGACGGCCCGGACGTTTTCCGACATCCAGATTCGGCTGCCGTCCCGCCGGCGGACCTCCGTAATCAGGTCCACCGCCCGGCCGGTGGACGCCAGTTCCGTTTTGAACTGCTCCCGCTCCTCGGGGTGGACATAGCACTCTCGGCCGATGTCGGTGATCGCATCAACGAGCTCCTCGGGGGAATCGTAGCCGTAGAGCCGGGCCATGGCCGGGTTGACCCGGATGAAGCGGCCTTCGGGGGTGGACTGGAAGATTCCGGAGATGGCGTTTTCAAAGATGGACCGGTATTTTTCCTCGGCCTGGCGCAGGGCCGTCATCTGGTCGGCAATCCGCCGACCCAGGTCGTCGAGGACCACCACAAAGGGCTCCAGCTCGGCGCAGGGGGCAGCGGGCCGTTCTATCTTAGCCGATGTCAGCCACGGGTCGGCGTTGTGGACCATCTCCCGGAGCGAGTCCAGGGGCTGGTTCAAAAACCGCCGCAAAAAGACGCCGGTGAGGGGGATCAGGGTCAGCACCACCACCAGGATCGTGATCCCGCCGGCCTGGAGCAGGCGGTGGCCGATCCGGCGGGGATACCGGGCGGACAGGGCGATGACTACATGGCCCACCGGCTTGCCGTCGTGGTGGATTTTCCGCTCTCGATAGATCAATGGCGCGTCTCCGGCGGGGCGGTGGATGTCCACGTGGACGGTGTCAACGAAATCGGTGATCTTCAGGCGGACTACCGGGTTGTTGCGGGCGAAGATCGCGCCGATCCGTTCGACGGTGGCGATGTCGAAGCTCCAGAGCGGCAGTTCGAGGCTGGTCTGGAGAAAAGTAATCAGCTCGTCGGCCCGGGCCGTCAGTTGAGCCCGCTCCCGTTTGGCCACCGTGTAAGTATGGATACCCACGGCGACAACAGCCACCGTCACGACGGTCAGGACCAGGCCGGCCGTCAGGCGCGCGGCGACGCTACGGCGAAGCGGATTGACGAGCCGGAGTCTCATGGTACCGGACAAGGGGGTGACGACGCTGTCGAGCGGGGGTCAACCCGCATGATTGGCCGGGAGGCAAGCCACCCCCACCGCCCCGGGTCCGAAGTAAGCGGCCACGCTGGGACTCACCGACGAGATCAGGATTTCCCCGCAATTGAACCGGTTTTTCAGCTCGGCGGACAGGGCACGGGCCGAGTCGGCGTCTCCGGCGTGGATGACGCCGAACCGGAGGGGCACGGCTGGATCGTCCAGGCTCCACTCGATCCACTCGGCCATCCGGGCCCGAGCCCCTCCGGCCCCGGTGGCCCGGTCCACCATCCGGATCTCACCTCTCCGGACGGCGAGAATGGGGTAGCGGCCGACCAGACGCCCGACGGCCGCGGAGAACCGTCCCAGTCGGCCGGTCCGGCGGAGATGGTCGAGCGACGAGACGGCAAAGAAGGTCCGGACGGTGGGAACAATCCGGGCGACGAGATCCAGGATTCGGTCCAGGTCCCAGCCGTCGGCGATTTTCTCGGCCGCCTCGGCCACCACCAGCCCCAATCCCAGGGAGAAAAGTTGGCTGTCCACCATTTCCAGTCGGGGCGGAATCTCCGTACCCGCCGTCCGGCGGCGGATATCCATGTACTCGCCGAGGCCCCGCTCCCGCGCCGCCCGGGCCGCCTCGATGGTCCCGATCAGGTGAGAAGAGGGGAAGATCGAAAGGACGTCGTTTTCGCCGGCCAGCTCCGAAAACCGCTGGTGGATCTCCGCGTCGCCCGGCGGGTCAGTGGTGGGGACCGCCTTTGCCCGACGCAGACGGGCGACCATTTCCGCTCCGGTGATCTCCACCCCGTCAAGGTAGCGGGTCCCATCCATCGTGATCGTCAGCGGCAAAACCGTGATGTCGTGCCGTCGGACCACGTCGGGAGGCAGGTCCGCGGTCGAGTCGGTAACCAGCCGGATGCCGATGGGCTTGGGTCCCTGGATGGTCAGAACCCCCCGCTTGAGAAGATAGATCAGGTTTTTGTAAGTGTGGATGTCGATCATCCGGCTGGCATCCAGAACATCCCGCATCCGGCCGTGGGAACGGACGAGGTCGATCATATAGGCCAGTCCGGCGTGGTCGGAGACATCATCGGCCGCGGACAGGGCCGCTTCGTCCACGCCCAGGCGGGTGTCGAGGACGCTGTCCTTGAGCCGTTGGAGGGCCTTGGCCTCGAGGTCCGCCTCGGCCAGTAGGTCGTGCAGGGTGCCGTGGATCGTCGGCGTCACGTCCACCGGCTGAGGGTGAAGCTCGGGAACCCCCGTCGGGTCTCTCAATATCCGGTAGAGGGCCTTTTTTCCGGTCGCTTCGCCGTAAACGGCATGGATGATCCGCCCCTCAAGGTGGTAGATCACCGCCTTATGGGGAAGCTCGTGGACCTCCAGCCGGCCGGTGACCCCCCGGTCGTTGAGACTCGCCAGGACGCTCGCCAGGCCGGTCTCCTCCCCGGTTGCCGGTTCGGCTGATGATTCATTGGCCGGGATCTCCGGGGAAGGGGGCTCCGGCTCCGCCGCCGCCTTCGGAGCATTGGCGAACAACCGCTCGATCCGTTCCAGGAGAGTCTCCATGCCAAAGGGCTTGGGGAGGAAGTCGTCCCGGTCGCCCAACTGGTCGGTGAAGTCCGAATTGACCTCGGGGCCGGCGGGGAGCAGGATGACCGGCAGTCGAGCCGTGGCCGGGTCCTCCCGGAGACGATCTCGGAGCGACAGGCCGTCCATGCCGGGGAGCGAGAGGTCGGTGAGGATGATCCCCGGCTGACTCGCCGTCTCCGACGACCGGATGGCCGCGATGGCCTCTTCGCCGCTGGCATAATAGCGGGCCCGATACCCGGCTTCGGACAGCCGGACTTCGAGCAGGTTTCCCATGATGGGATCGTCGTTGACGATGAACACCTGACCTTTCATCTCTCCTCCGTGGAATGTGTCGTCAATTGAGACTATTCGACCGAAACCATAGAAAACCACGTCATGACGGGGTTTGTCAATTGGAAACCCCGCCATTTTTGATTTGACAGGCCGCACCGCTGGCTTTATAGTGACGACCTTGTGACAATCGTGAACAAGTGGTGACCCAGGGTCTGACGTTCACCGAGGTGAATCCCGCCGGCAGCCACGTCCTGACGTGATGCCCTGTCGGCCGATCAGTCGATGAAAGGAGATGTCCGCGCATGAGTTATAACTCCAGACGAGTCCAGAATGGCGGAGACCGGCGGCAAGACCGCGGCCGGAAGCCGTACACCCCTCAGTACAACACCCCTCTCTTCAAAAGTCCATCGGAGAAAAGCAACGGCAAACCCCGTCGGGCGCCTGCTCCCAAACCCGCGGATCGGGACGGTGGGCTCAGTGAACAGCTTCCGGAGATTCGGAAGCTCCTGGAGGCGGTCGTCGAGGGGCAGAAGGAACGCACCGCCGCCACGGATCGCCACGCGGATGCCATGGCGCGGATCGCCGAAGCCCTGGGGCGCCTGGCCGAGGGGGTCGCTGAGTGGTCCACCGCCGCCATCCGCCAGCCCGCTCCGGCCGCCCCCGAATCCAACGCCCGGCCAGTGGAACGGGGAAAGGTCCTCCAAGTCATCAGCGACATGCGAAACAATGGGGCTACTTATACCGAGATCGCACGTCATCTCGACTCGGAAAACGTCGCCACCTTCTCCGGCAAGGGGAGATGGCACGCCCAGACCATCCACCGGCTTTGCCAGACCGAGTGCCCTCCGCCTCAGACAAACAGCTAACGCCCATGGAAATGACGCTTTCCCCCCAGCAACAGGCGGCGGTGGACTACCTCGGCACCCCGACTCTGGTTGTGGCCGGAGCCGGGTCCGGAAAGACCCGCACCCTTACCGCCAAGGTCGCCCGGCTTATCGATGAGGGGTATGACCCGGCCCGGATTCTCGCCATTACCTTTACCAACAAGGCGGCCGAGGAGATGAAGCGGCGGCTTCAGGAGATCACCGGCCTGGACCGCTCGGCTTTTCCCTGGGTCCGGACTTACCACTCCGCCTGCTACCGGATTCTTCGGGAGCATTGTGAGCGGCTCGGCTACACCCGGCCCATCCAGATATTCGGCACCTACCAGCAGGGGCGGCTCATCCGAGAGGTCCTCTTCGACCTCAATATCGACAAGAAGCACGCCGCGACCGTTGCCGCCCAGATCTCCAACGCCAAGAACTCCGGAGACCCGGACCGCTACTTCGACAGCCGGCCTCGAATCGGCCGGATTCGTCTGGTCGAACCGTACCGGCGTTACGAAGCCCTCCTGAAGCAGAAAAACGCGGTCGATTTCGACAACATCCTGGCCCTCACCCGGAACCTCCTCCGGGATCATTCCGACCTCCGGGATCGCTACCGGGAGCAGTTCCAGTTCATCCTCTGCGACGAGTATCAGGACACCAACGATCTCAATGAGCAGATCACCGCGTACCTCCTCGGCAACGGCAACCTCTTCGTCGTCGGCGACGACTGGCAGTCCATCTACTCCTTCCGGATGAGCAATGTGGACCACTTCCTCTCCTTCCGGAAAACCTATCCCGACGGCCGGGTCTTCCGGCTGGAGCAGAATTTCCGATCGGTTGATGAGATCGTCCGGTTAGCCAACGCGCTCATCGACCACAACGACCGGAAGATGGACAAGCGGTGCTTCTCCGACCGGCGGGGGGGGACCGTCGAGATTCGCGATTTCTACAGCGACCGGGATGAGGCCGATTGGGTGGCCGGGCGGATTCAAAAACTCCGGCGGACCGGCATACCCCTCCGGGAGATGGCGATCCTCTATCGGACGAAGTTCGTCTCGCTGACCTTCGAACAGGCCCTCCGGGCGGCGGGAATCGATTACCGGATGCTCGGCGGCCGGGGCTTTTTCGAGCGAAAGGAGATTCTCGATCTCCACTGCTACCTCACCGCCGCCATCTTTCCAAAGGACGACGCGGCCTTCGAGCGGGCCCTCGGCACCCCCAAACGGGGGATCGGCCCGACCACGCTCAAGAAGATCGCCGGCCTTCGCACCGGGGAGATGAGCCTTCAGGACGCGGCCCGCCAGGCGCTCCGGGAAAAGATCCTCACCCCCAAGGTTTACGATGCCCTGTCCAGGGTGATCGACCTCCTGGACGACATCCGGGACCTATCTCCAGCGGAAGCCATCCACCAGGTCCTGGACCGCACCGGTTATATCGACCACTTGAAACAGTATGTCAAGGCCGCGTCCATGGAATTCACCGTTCGGGAGGAGAACATCGAGCAGTTGATCTACTCGGCCTCTCCCCACGAAACCATCCACGACTACCTCGAGGAGGCCGCCCTGGTCCGGGAGGACCGGGACGAGGATGAGGAAGGCGGCCCATCCGACGCCGTCAACCTCTCGACGGTCCACTCCGCCAAGGGGCTGGAATTCACGGTGGTCTTCGTGGTGGGCTGCGAGGAAAATCTCTTTCCTCACTGGCGGTCGGTGGAAACCCCGTCCGGCCTCGAGGAAGAACGGCGCCTGATGTACGTTTCGGTGACCCGGAGCGGACGGTATCTCTACCTGTCCCATGCCGGATTCCGGAAAGGTCAGGCGAACCGCCGGAGCCGGTTTATCGACGAGATCGAGGATGCCCTGGACGAGTAAATGGGAACAAGGATTTGAGATAACCCCATAAGATCGGGGCGGGCACCACGATCACCCTCGTGCGTGAAAATGGTTTTAACCACGCATTGGCGCATCCGTTTCCGACCGCGGGAGCGGGCCAGGCGCTGGAATTTTCGATTGGAGCACGGGCGGCATGGATTTTCATCGATTTTCCCCGTGTGCGGGCTGGAAGCCCGCGCTCCCAGGTTTATGAAAAAGACCTCCGAGGTTTTGGAAACCTCGGAGGTCTCGATGACCTCAAATCGATA
>CAZWGY010000006.1:0-29248 GCA_964633575.1 uncultured Desulfobacteraceae bacterium | reverse complement strand
CGGGCGAGGCTCCGGTCAAACGGAAGCCGGGCCGGCCGAAAAAGTCGGAGACGGCCGAGGCGGCTCCGGTGGTCAAGCGCCGGCCGGGGCGGCCGAAAAAGTCGGAAACGGCCGGGGCGGCCCCGGTGGTCAAGCGCCGGCCGGGCCGGCCCCGAAAGAACGAAGCGGCTCCGCCCGAGCCGAAGAAGCCGGTGATCATCCGGCGGCGGAAAAAGAGCGACACCGAAAAGATCGCCGACATCATCTGCGAGGCCGAATCCGGGATCGACATTGCGACTCTGGTGGAAAAAACCGGGTTCGAGGAACGGAAAATTTACAACGTCGTCCATCGGCTCAAGCGGAAAGGGCGGATCAGCAATCCCGGCTGGGGGATTTACGCAAAGCCCTGAGCCGGGTGATCAGGGGCGTTGAGCGGGCGGTTTCTCCCCCGAAGGGGCGGGACCGCCCGCTTTTTTGGGGCAACGCTTGGGGATGGATGATGTCGGCCTGCTTTTTTCGCTTGACAACCGGATAATAGTGTGGATAGATTTCAGGTAAGTCTAACGACCGGTCGTTAGACCCACGGGCATTGACGGTTTTCCAGAACAAGGCAAATCGTCAAGCCAGACCATCGCCAATCGTCAACCCACGGGAGTCCCTCATGCCCACGGCAAGGATGAAGGCGACCATCAAGGGGGTCGCCATCGAGCTGTTCTTCAAAAAGGGCTACTACGCCACCAGCATCAGCGAGATCGCCCAGGGCAGCGGGATTCAGAAATCGAGCATCTATTATCATTACGAGAGCAAGGAGGCCCTGCTGCTCAACATCCTCCGGACCACCCTGGAGGACCTGACCGCCTTTCTCAAGGAGAACCTGGCCGGGGTCTTTGACCTCGAGGAGCGGATGCGGCTGGCGGTTCACGGCCATGTCCGGTTTCATCTCGAACGGCAGAAAGAGACGTTCATCGCCAACAGCGAGATGCGGGGCCTGTCCCGGGAGAACCGGCGGGCCATTGTGGAGCTCCGGGACGAGTATGAGCGGATTTTCCAGGACCTCATCCGGGAGGGAATCGAGGAGGGGGTTTTCGAGCGGGGTGATGTCAAGATCCTCTCCTATGCCATTTTGACCCTCTGCACCTCGGGAGCCTCCTGGTTCCGGCCGGGGGGGCGGCTGACCATTGACGACATCGCGGCCATTTACGAGCACTTTATCATCGAGGGACTTAAAGGCTCAGCGGGCGCGCTGAGCGGCTGAGTCCGGGGAGCGTGGGGATTTCCGCTAAGGGCGTCCATATTCCTTGACAAACGGGTCTTGACGTGGGATAGGGCCTAACGACCGGTCGGTTGAGCGCCGGGGTGGGGGGGGAGCCTCGGGCCGGCGCCGATGATCCCGGAACGCCATGCGGGGCGAGAGTCGGTCCCGCTATTATTCGACATTGCGTTAGCCATGCCGGTAAGAGAGGAGGAATCGTGGATTTTGATCTGACCAAGGAACAGGAGATGATCCGCAAGGAAGTGCGGAAGTTCGCCGTCAGCGAGATCGCTCCGGTGGCCCAGGAGCTCGACGAGCAGGAGGCCTTTTCCGCTGAGCTCACCCGGAAGATGGGCGAGATCGGCCTGTTCGGGATGTTCGTTTCGGAAAAGTATGACGGCCAGGGGATGGATTACCTCTCCTACATCATCGCGGTGGAGGAGGTGGCCCGGATCGACGGCTCCCAGGCGGCGACGGTGGCGGCCGGGAACTCCCTGGGGATCGGTCCCCTCTACTATTTCGGCACTGAGTCCCAGAAGCAAAAGTACCTGCCCCCGCTCTGCCGGGGAGATGCCCTCTGGGGCTTCGGGCTGACGGAGCCGACGGCCGGATCCGACGCCGGCGGGTCGAAGACCACGGCGGTCAAGGACGGCAACGAGTGGGTCATCAACGGGTCGAAGATCTTTATTACCAACGCCGCCTGCGAGATGACCCTGGGGGTGACGGTTCAGGCGATCACCGGGACCCGGCCCAACGGGAAGCCCGAGTACACCTGCTTTATCGTCGAAAACGGGATGAAGGGGTTCAAGGCGGTCCCCATGCACGGGAAGATGATGTGGCGGTCATCCAACACGGCCGAGCTCTACTTTGACGACGTCCGGGTCCCCGAGGAGAACATTCTGGGACAGCCGGGGGATGGGTTCCATCAGATGTTAAAAACCCTGGACGGCGGACGGCTGTCCATCGGCGCCATGGGGCTGGGCGGAGCCCAGGGGGCTTATGACCTGGCGCTCAAGTACGCCAAAAAGCGGGAGCAGTTCGGGCAGCCCATCAGCAAGTTTCAGGCGGTGGCATTCAAGCTGGCCGATTGCGCCATGGAGATCGAGTGTGCCCGGAACGTCCTCTACAAGGCCTGCTGGCTCCGGAACCAGAACCGGCCGTTCGAGATTTACGCGGCCATGGGCAAGCTCTATTGCTCGGAACTCATGGGGCGGGTGGCCAACCACGCCGTTCAGATTCACGGCGGATACGGGCTGATGAAGGACTACGACGTGGAGCGGTTTTATCGGGACCAGAAGTTGTTGGATATCGGTGAAGGGACCTCCGAGGTCCAGCGGATCGTCATTTCACGCCACATCGGGTGCTGACCCGAGGTACCCGGACGGAACACAAAGAAAATGGAAGGATCTATGCAGCTACCGCGGTATGAAGTCGGCAACACCACCATCGGGCAACTGGTGGATCTTGTCGCCGAACAGCTCGGCGAAAGCAAGGCGCTGGAGTATCCCATGCTGGGCATCCGGTACAATTACCGGGAGTTCCGGGATGTCTGCAACCAGGTTGCCAAGGGGTTCATGGCTCTGGGGATCGAGGCGGGCGAACACATCGCCTTATGGGCAAACAACGTTCCCGAGTGGCTTTACACCCAGTTTTCCACCGGAATGATGGGCGCCGTGATGGTCACGGTCAACACCAATTATCGGGCATTCGAGCTGGAGTATCTCCTCAAGCAGTCGGACGCCACCACCCTCCTGCTCATCGGCGGGGTCCGGGAGGCGGACGAGTATCTGAAGGTCATTGACGCCATCTGTCCGGAGCTGAAGGACTCCGCGCCCGGGGAGCTGTCCTGTGAAAAGCTCCCGCTCCTCAAGAACGTCATATTTTTGGGCCCGGAGCGCCGGCCGGGGATGTTTTCCTGGTCGGACCTCGTGGAGATGGGGAAGACGGTCTCCGACGAGGCTCTGGCTGAGCGGCAAAGGTCGCTTCATCCGGATGATGTGATCAACATGCAGTACACCTCCGGGACCACCGGGTTTCCCAAGGGAGTGATGCTCACCCACACCAACCTGATCGGCAACGCCAGGAGCCTGGGGGCCTGCATGGAGCTGACCCCGGCCGACACCCTCTGCATTCCGGTGCCTTTTTTCCACTGTTTCGGGTGTGTGCTGGGGACGTTGACCTGCGTGGTGTCGGGAGCGGCCATGGCGCCGGTGGTGGCTTTCAAGCCGGAGACCGTCCTGGAGACGGTCGAAGCCTGTGGTTGCACCGCCCTCCACGGGGTGCCCACCATGTTCATTGCCGAGCTGGAGGCCATGAAGGTGAAGGACTACGACACATCCCATCTCCGGACCGGGATCATGGCCGGGTCGCCGTGTCCCATCGAGGTGATGAACCGGGTGGTCGATGTCATGGGGGCGACGGAGATGTGCATCACCTACGGCCAGACGGAGGCTTCGCCGGGGATCACCATGACCCGGACCACCGACAGTTTGGAGCGCCGGGTGAGCACCGTGGGCCGGGCTCTGCCCGAAGTCGAGGTGAAGATCATCGAGCCGTCCACGGGCAAGCCGGTCCCGCCGGGGGTCCAGGGTGAGCTCTGCACCCGGGGCTACCACGTCATGAAGGGCTATTATAAGATGCCGGAAGCCACGGCCGAGGCCATCGACCCGGATGGCTGGCTCCACACCGGAGACCTCGCGGTCATGGACGAAGACGGCTACTGCAAGATCACCGGCCGGATCAAGGACATGATCATCCGGGGCGGGGAGAACATCTACCCCCGGGAGATCGAGGAGTTTCTCTACACTCACCCCAAGATCAAGGATGTCCAGGTGGTGGGGGTGCCATCCCGGAAATACGGCGAGGAAGTCGCCGCCTTCATTCAGCTTAAAAACGGGAACACGGCCACCGATGAGGAGCTCCGGGCCTTCTGCAAAGACAACATCGCCTTTCACAAGATCCCGGCCTTTTTCCTGTTCGTGAACGAATATCCCACCACGGCCAGCGGGAAGATCCAGAAGTACAAGCTCCGGGACCAGGCCACCCAGGTTCTGAACCGGGAGGACGACGCCCATATTCAGACCGCCTGATGGCCCGGCCATCCGGGCGGCAGGCTACGGAGGACATTATGGCAGACGACAACGTGCTTCAGATCGAAGCGGCCGACGGGGTGGCCGTCCTGACCCTGAACCGGCCCCAGGCGATGAATTCGCTCAACTTCGAGCTCCTGCGGGCCCTGTCGGCCGGCGTGGAGGGATTCCGGTTCCGCCGGGACATCCGGGTCCTGATCATTACCGGGGCCGGGGAAAAGGCATTCTGCGCCGGGGCGGACTTAAAGGAGCGGGCCACCCTGAGCCCGGATCAGGTCCGGGAATTCATTTTCACCATCCGGAACCTCTTCACGGCCATCGAGTTTCTGAACAAGCCGGTGATTTCGGCGGTCAACGGGGTTGCTCTGGGTGGCGGCACCGAGCTGGCGCTGGCCAGCGACATCCGGCTGGCGTCGAGCTCGGCCAGCATGGGCCTGACCGAGACCCGGCTGGCCATCATTCCCGGCGCCGGCGGAACCCAGCGGCTCCCTCGCCTGGTGGGCCGGGGCAAGGCCAAGGAGATGATCTTCACCGGCAAGCGGGTGGGGGCCGAGGAGGCCGAGCGGATCGGCCTGGTCAACGCCATCTGCTCGCCCGAAACTCTCATGGACGAGGCCCGGGCCATGGCGGCGGCTATATGCGAGACTGGTCCGGTGGCCATCGAGCAGGCGAAATACGCCATCAACCACGGGCTGGAGACCGATATCCACACCGGGCTGGCCATCGAGTCCAATGCGTACTGGGTGACCATCCCCACCGAGGACCGGCTGGAGGGGCTCGCCGCGTTCCGGGAAAAGCGCAAGCCGGTTTACAAGGGGAAATAGCCCCGATGCGGCGGTGCCGGAAAACCGTTATCCGCTCATCCAAACCCGTCAAATCAGAAGGATGACCGACCCATGACAGATTCAGCCATCGATAATCGAACTCACTGGGAAAACGAGGAGGCCAAGCTCGACGAGCGGGTCTATGAGGCCACCTGGCCCGGCGGTCAGAAGGCGGTGGACCGGCTGGCCAAGTACAACAAGCGGCCGGTCCGGGAGCTGATCACCGAGCTGATCGACCCGGACACGCAATTTTACGAGCTTTCCCGGATTGCCGGCTTCGGCATGGGATATCCCGGTGGGATCGAGGACGTCCCCTGCGCCGGGGTCGTCACCGGGATCGGAAAGATCCACGGCAACTGGACGATGATCATCGCCAACGACAGCCGGGTCAAGGCCGGGACCTATTTTCCGATCACCTTAAAAAAGCATACGCGGGCCCAGGCCATTGCCGAGCGGTGCGGGCTCAACTGCGTTTACATCGCCGATTCGGGGGGAGCGTTTCTCCCGATGCAGGCCGATGTCTTCCCGGATGACGGGCATTTCGGCTCCATGTTCTACAACATGGCCCGGATGTCGGCGGCCGGCCTGAAGCAGATCACCCTGTCCACCGGCGGGAACACCGCCGGCGGGGCCTATATCGTTTTCATGGCCTGCCAGGCGGTGATGATCGACAAGCTGGCCTACTCCTTTCTGGGGGGGCCGCCCCTGGTTAAGATGGCCACCGGCGAGGTAATCAGCGCCGAGGAGCTCGGGGGGGCGGCGGTCCACACCGGGACCTCCGGCGGGGCCGACCGGTTCTGCGCGGACCAGTCCGAGGCCATCGCCGCCGTCCGGGAGATCCTCTCCCTGGAAAAGCCCCAGGAGATCCAGACCCACCGGTATCAGGAGACTCCCACCGAGGTCCCCACCGAGCGGCTCTATGAGATGATGCCGGCGGCCGTAAGCCATGGGATCGAGGTCCGGGGATTCCTCGAGGCCATCGCCGACGACTCCTACTTTATCGAGTACAAGCAAAATTACGCCCGGGGCCGGGGGGACAACATCGTCACCGGCAAGATCCGGATCAAGGGGATTCCCATCGGAGTGATCGCATCCAACGCGGTGGGGATCATCTTCGTCGAGGCGGCCCGGAAGGCCACCGAGTGGATCGTCCGCTGCTCCCAGGAAAAAATCCCGCTGCTTTTCGTCCAGAACAGCCCCGGCTACATGGTCGGCTCCGAGTCGGAACATAGTGGCATCGGGAAGTACGGCGCCGACATGGTCCGCGCCGTCTCCTGCGCTCAGGTTCCCCGGATTCAACTGGTCATCGGGCCGGACAACGGCGCGGCCAACTACGGGATGTGCGGCCGGGCCTATCGACCCCATTTCCTCTTTTCCACCATGAGGGCCCGGACGTCGGTGATGAGCGGCCGGAGTGCCGCCGGGGTGCTCCTGTCCATCGAGGAGCGGAAGCGCGAGGCCCAGGGCGCCCCCATGAGCGAGGAGGAAAAAGCGGGCTTTCGCCAGCAAATGATCGACAAGTACGACGGTGAGGCCCATCCGTTTTATTGCGGTGCCCGGCTCTTAAATGACCGGGTTCTGAAGTTTTCCGAGATCCGGGACTGGCTCGGAATGGCCTTTGAGGTGAGTTTGCTTCGCCCCATCGGAGACCCGGCCTTCGGCAATTTCCGGTTTTAGAGGCTTTAGCTCGGCCGCGAGGCTGCCGGTTCCCGACTGTTGAGAACCCCCAGCTATAAAGGAGTGTGACACCATGACCGAGTACGATTATTGGAAGATTTTCCCCCGGATGCCGAAAAAGGTGACCATTGGCGACATTACGGTACGCGACGGCTTTCAGCACGAGGAGAAGTTCATCTCGACCCGGGCCAAGAAGTTCTATCTGGAAGAGCTGATTTTCGCCGGCTGCCGGGACATCGAGGTCACCAATCTGGGCAACCCCTTTCTGATGCCTCAGTTCGAGGATGCCGAGGAGCTGTTGCGGCATCTCCGGTCGGACCGCTTCAAGCAGCGGTGCGCCCGAAAAGGGATCAACTACGACGACATCACTCTGACCTGTATTACCATTCGGGAGGGGGCCGTGGATCGAGCCATCCGCCTCAAGGACGAGGGGATCGGGCCGGACCGGGTCCTGATGATGGTCTCCACCGAAGAGGATCACCATTTCGCCAACTCCGGCTGCACTCTCCCCGAGTACTGGCGGGAGGCGGAACGGTGCACCAAGAAATGCAACGACGCCGGGATCAAGATGTGCGGGACCGTCTCGACCATCTGGGGCAGCCCCATCGGCGGGGCCACCGAGCTCAAGGACGCGGTGGAATTCACCAAGCGCTGGCTGGAGATCGGGGCTCATGACGTGGAGCACGCCGACCACGACGGGTCGGCTTCCGCTCCGGAGGTCTATCGGTACTTTTCGATGATCCTCGACGAGATCCCGGACACTCGTCTCCACATCGCTCATTTCCACGAGACCAAGCGGGTGGCGGCGGCCTCGGTTCTGGCCTGTCTCCACGCCGGGATCGATCAGTTCGAGGCCACCCTCGGCGGCCTCGGGGGCCAGCCGGCCAACTTTCTGGATGACAGCCCGGTAAAGGGGACCGGGGAATACTACTACAAGGACCCCCGGTACGTGGGCCTGATCTGCCTCGAGGACCTCCTGGTCCAGATTGACGAGATGGGGATCGAGCACGGCTACGATGTCGATCGGATTCTCTGGCTCGGCAACCGGATGGAAAAGACCATCGGCCGGCGGCTCCGCTCCGAGGCGGTGATCAACGGCCGGACCCAGAAGGAAGGCCATCCCCAGTTCGCCCGGCCGGGCCTGAAAAAGCGCAAAGACAAGGTCGGTGAAAAGCCGGGCCAGAAGCTTCCCGATGAGTGGAAGGAGAAGGCCGAGCTGCCGGCGGAATACCGGCCGTAACCGTGTCCGGGGGGCCGGCCGTCGGCCCCCCGGGCTGATTTACAGAAACGGAGCGATCATGCAGAGCAAGGATCAGACGCCGCACATCAACGTCGATTATTTCGAGGACCTCACCGGCGACATCGCCGACAGCGGGGAGCCGGGGGACATGGTCCAGGAGATCGGGAACCGGATCCGGACGCTGCGGAAGGACAAGGGCATCAGCCTGGATGCCCTGGCCGAGTCCACCGGCTATGATGTCGAGCTGTTGTCGAGCATCGAGGCCGGGACGGCCAAACCCCAGCTCGGCACGGTGATGAAGCTCTCCAAGGCCCTGGACGGGGCATTCAGCCGGCTTCTTTCCGGGGCCGGGGACAAGCCCTATTCCATCACCCGGAAAGCGGAGCGCAAGTCCATCTTCCGGTCCACCACCCAGAAGGGCCAGAAGGCGCTCTACACATACAAGAGCCTGGCGCCCGAGGTCAAAGGCCGCCACATGGAGGCCCTCATCGTCCAGTTGGAGGAGAACCCGGACGAGGAGACTTCCCTCCACGACGGCGAGGAATTCATCTTCGTCCTCGACGGGGTCGCCGTCCTCAAGATCGGCGAGGACCGGTTCGAGCTGGAGCCCGGCGACAGCGCCTATTACCTCTCCTCAACCCCCCATCTCATTGCGGCCAAGGAGAAGACCGCCACGATCCTGGCGGTTCTTTACGAGGCCTGAGCGGCACCGCCGGGAGACGAACAGCGGAAAGGAGAACACCCATGAGCGAAATGTTGTGGCAACCATCCCCGGAACGGGTACGGGAGACGAACATGTACCGGTTCATGACCCGGATCAACGACCGGTATGGCAAGGAATTCAAGGATTACCCCGACCTATGGGCCTGGTCGGTGGAGAACATCGCCGACTTCTGGGCCGAGATGTGGTCGGTCGCCGACATCCGGGCCTCGGCCCCCTATCGGGAAGTCATTGACGACCCGACGAAGATGCCCGGGGCCAAGTGGTTTTCCGGGGCGCGGCTCAACTTCGCCGAAAACCTCCTCCGCTACAGAGACGATGGCAAGGCCCTCATTTTCAAGGGCGAAGGGATGCCGGTCCGGACCCTGACCTACCGGGACCTTTACGACGAGGTGGCCCGGGTCGCCTCCTCGCTCCGGGACCTCGGAATTCAGCCGGGAGACCGGGTGGTGGGCTTCATGCCGAACATGCCGGAGACGATCATCGCCATGCTGGCGGCCACGAGCCTCGGGGCCACCTGGTCCTCGTGCTCTCCGGACTTCGGGATCAAAGGGGTCCTCGACCGGTTCGGGCAGATCAAGCCCCGGGTTCTCTTCACCGCCAACGGTTACTCCTTCAAGGGCAAACACCTCGACTCCCTCTCCCGGATCACCGATATCTTAAAGGAGATCGGGACGGTGGAAAAGGTCGTGGTGGTCCCCTACACCGACCCGAGCCCGGACATCGGCGGGATTCCCAACGCGGTGACTTACGAGGATTTCAAGGCCAAAGGCGATGTGGGGGAGATCGACTTTGTCCAGCTTCCCTTCGACCATCCCCTCTACATCATGTATTCGTCGGGGACAACCGGCCTGCCCAAGTGCATGGTCCAGAGCGCCGGGGGAATCCTCGTCCACCAATTAAAGGAACTGATCCTCCACACCGATCTCAGCCGGGATGACGTGATCTTCTACTTCACCACCTGCGGGTGGATGATGTGGAACTGGCTCACCTCGTCGCTGGGCACCGGCGCCACCCTGGTCCTCTTCGACGGGAATCCCTTTCATCCTCATCCTGGGGCGCTCTGGGAGCTGGCCGGGGAGGTCGGGATCACCGTGTTCGGCACCAGCGCCGGGTATCTTTCCGCCCTCGAGGCGGCCGGGGTCAAGCCGGGGCGGGAGTATGACCTCTCGGCCCTCCGGGCGGTCCTGTCCACCGGCTCGCCGCTGTCGATCGAGGGATTCCACTACGTTTACGACGAAATAAAAAGCGATCTCCAGCTCGCATCCATCTCCGGCGGCACCGACCTGAACGGCTGCTTTGCCCTGGGCAACCCCATGGGGCCGGTCTATGCGGGGGAGCTCCAGTGCCGGGGGCTGGCCATGAAGGTGGAAGCCTTCAATGAAAATGGAAAGCCGGTGATCGGCGAGCAGGGCGAGTTGGTCTGCACGGCGCCGTTTCCGTCGATGCCCATCTATTTCTGGGATGATCCGGACGGGAAGAAGTACCACGATGCCTACTTCGACGTCTATCCGGGGGTCTGGCGGCACGGCGACTACATCGAGATCAACGAGCGGGGCGGGGTGGTGATCTATGGCCGGTCCGACGCCACGCTCAACCCCGGCGGGGTCCGGATCGGGACGGCCGAGATCTACCGCCAGGTCGAGCAGCTCGACGAGATCGCCGACAGCCTGGTCATCGGCCAGCCGTGGAGAAACGACATCCGGGTGGTCCTGTTCGTCAAGATGATGCCCGGCTACGAGCTCGACGACGCGCTCCGGGACCGAATCCGCCGGACCATCCGGTCCAACGCATCGCCCCGGCATGTCCCGGCCAAGATTCTCGAGGTCCCGGACGTGCCTTACACTCTGAACATGAAAAAGGTGGAGCTGGCGGTCAAGAAGGTGATCCAGGGAAGGACGGTCCTGAACAAGGACGCCCTGAGAAACCCCGAGATCCTTGACCACTACGCCAACATGCCCGAGCTCCAGGAAGACTGATCCCGACTCAGGCGGCCCGGCAATCGCCGGGCCGCCCCTGTTTTCGCAAAACGTTAGAACCGCTCCGGGTCGTAGGGCAGCTCCATAAGGGCCGTCTCGGTTCTTCCGCCCCGCCGTCGGGCTGACCGCTCCACCTTCGCCGGCGGTCTCCGGGCCGTCCGCCCATCGGATGGGGCGGCATGACGCCGGTTCCGGGGGACCTCGCTTCCCACCGACTTCGCGTGGTCGTGCCGGCGCCCGAGGATCGCTCCGGCGATCCGGTCGGTGAGGCTCCGAATTTGGTCGGTCTGGCCTTGGAGCTCCTGGGCCGCGCCAGCGTTTTCCTCGGCGTTGGCCGCGTTTTGCTGGACCACCTTGTCCATTTCGCTGATGGCCCGGTTCACCTGCTCGATCCCCTGGGCCTGCTGGTTGGCCGCCGAGACGATCTCGCTCAAAATCTCCCCGACGTTGGAGGCGCTTTTCGAGATCCGCGCGAAGCTCTGGCCCGTTTTGGAGACCAGGCTATCGGCGGCGTCGATCTTGCCGGCCGTCTCTTCGATGAGGCCGGCGGTTTCCCTGGCCGATTTAGCGGCCCGGAGCGCGAGGTTCCGGACCTCGTCGGCGACCACGGCGAACCCGGCGCCGGCCTCCCCGGCCCGGGCCGCCTCCACGGCCGCGTTCAAGGCAAGGAGGTTGGTCTGAAAGGCGATCTCGTCGATGGACCCGACGATCTTCCGGGTTTTTTCTCCGGCCGCGGTGGTCTCGCCCATGTATTCGGTCAGCTCCCGCATGGCCGACTCGGCCGCGGTGACGAGTCGCCGGGCCTCGGTCATCGTCTCGTCCGCCCGACCGGCGTTGTCGGCGGTCTGGCGGGTCATGTTGGCCATCTCCTCCATGGACGATGAAGTCTCCTCAAGGGAGGATGCCTGTTCCGAAGCGCCCTCGGCGATCTGCTGGCTGGCTGATGCCACCTGCCGGGCCGACTGGGCCACCTGGTCGGCGTTGCCGTCCAGTCCCGTGATATAGCGACGGATGGGTCGGACGATGGTGCCGCCGATGAAATAGGCCACCACCAGGGCAACCAGGATCGTGATGGGAGTGCCCGCCGCCAAAACCCGCCGGGCCGTGGCGATCCGTTGGGCTACCGCTCCGGCTCGAACGTCCATGAGGTCCTTTTCACGGTCAATGAAGGTGCTGACCTGATCCCGGAAGGTGTCGAAATAGGTCTTGCCCCGGGCCTCCCCGATCCGGATGACCACATCGTCCATGGTCCGGCCGTCGCCCACCGATCGCCGGAATTCAATGTTGGGGTTCGCCACCTCATCCCGCCAGAGACTCATGTTTTCTTCGATTTCTTTTAAGAGCGCCACCTGCTCCGGATTGTCGCTCACCGTCGCCTTCAGGCTCCCCGTGAGGTCGAAGAACCGTTTTGATCCGGAGTTATAGGGCTCCAGAAACGCCTCTTTGCCCGAAAGCATGAATCCCCGCATCCCGGTCTCCATATCGATGGCCGAAGCCTTGACGTCCATGGCGGTCTCGATGACTTGATGGGTGTGGTTGACCCAGTGGATGCCTTCCAACAGCGAGTTGATGGCCCCCCAGGCGATTCCGATGAGGATCGAAAAGAGGATCAGCGGAACACAGCTACCGAGGATGATTTTGGTCCGTAACGCGGTCTGTCGAAGTTGCATAAGATGCTCCTTTGGAGTCAAGGGGTATCAATGGAACATCGGCACGGCGGGTTCGACCGGGCGACTGAAAATCGGGTGAAACGACCTTCCGGGGACGATGGGGTGTCTGGCCGACCAACAAAGGTTGCTATCGTCACGCATGACCGGCGGTTGAAAGCCGCAGCGCGGCTTTCAACTGTACGAGTCGATGCGATTGTTGGCCTCTTCATGCTTTTTCGTCTTCGTCTTCGTCTTGCTCATCGATGTTGAACTCAACTTTGCTCTGGCGCACGAGCTCATCCACAATTTGTGGAAGGTAGCCTTGTTTGACCGCAATCCGGAATCGCTCCTGGAGAATCGGGATATTGATAACTTCCTCAATACAGCTCATGTACTTCTTCACGATCGCTTCTATGGCGTACTGTCTCTCCGCTCCTTCGCGAAGTTTCCGCGTAAGGGTCTTGACGGGACTCGTGCCAGATTGAATCTCCGTCGTCCAATGGTTTCGACCAGCAACTTCTCATTGATCCAGTAACGCCGAGTCTCGACCACGCGAAGAATAGGCTGGACATCTACTTGAGGGAAAAACTTGCGGAACTCCTGATTCATTCGGTGGTTGAGTGCATGATTCTGGAGTTTTCCCCCGAATGGGAGCTCTCTCTGTCTCTTCAACAGCTTCGTAGGTTTTGGGCTCGCGGCGGAGCGCCTCCCCGTTGTAAAATTCTCTAATTCCCAATCGACGCAACCCGATTTTCATGTATTCCTCTTCAATCTCGATACCGACGGAATTCCTGCCAAGGGCCTGTGCAACGGCTGATGTCGTAAAAGTTCCAGAAAAAGGATCTAGGACAATACTGCCTGGATTTGAGCTGGCTCGAATGATACGATCTAAAAGGGCCATGGGTTTTTGCGTGGGGTGCTTTTCGTATTCTTCCATCCTGTATCGTACTCGGGGGATTTGCCAGACGTTGCCCGGAACCTTCTTGCTATTATAAACGGTCGGTGTAGGCTTGCGGTAGTCAATCAATTTTCTCTTTGCGCCAGTGCGTGCTTCCACCATGACGTCCTCGGCGTTGAAGATATAGTTCCGTTTGTCCTTGACGCAGAACAATATGGGCTCGTAAAGTGAGCCGAAATACTTGCGCGCCTGAACACCGGAACTGTCGTATGCCCAGACAATGCGGGAGAGGATGACGAGGCGATCACGTAAGAAAATATCAAAGTAAGGCATGTTCTGAGTCGCGGTCATCACGTAGAGTGCGCCATGGGGTTTAAGCTTTTGGATACAAAGCTCAAGCCACTGATAACACCACTGATGGTAGGCTTCCTCGGAAGGCCAGCGGTCTTTCCTGCCGTTGAAGTTCTTGCCTATATTGTAAGGGGGGTCAGCGAAGATAAGATCAACGGATTCATCCGGCACATAGTCCGAAAGAGCCTCTTTCGCGTCTCCCCAAACAACAGCGTGACCATTTTTCTCGAATACTCTCATGATTGCGAAGTTACCATCGTTGTGGATACAAGCTGATTCATCTTTCTATCAACCCAGCCAAAGCATACCTGACTACCGCCCGGCTGACAACCGCATTTGAGTGAAAATGATGGAAACGCGGCGTGATGAGGTGAGCTGAAAAACGGCTTTTCCCCGGACCCGGCAAATCCCCCTTGATTCTCTTCCCGGTAACCGGCATAATGAGAAAAAGCATGGGTTTTCAGGTCCGGCGGTGGAGGTCCTGATACCGGAAAGGAGGGCGATCCCCATGGAGGCAGCGGAACAAAAATTGTCGCCGGCGGCTTACTTCGAGCTGGAGGCGGAAGCGGAGACCAAACACGAGTACCACCGCGGCGAGATCTTCGACATGACCGGGGCTTCGGCCCGGCACAACCTGATCGCGTCGAACCTGATCACATTGTTGAATAACGCCCTCGGCGAAACGGATTGCTTTGTGTTTCCCGGTGACATCAAGGTTGAAGTCGAGCCCGGCGAGCACTACACCTACCCGGACGTGAGCATCGTTTGCGGGGAGGTGGCCTTTGCCGCGGGCCGGGACGACGTGATCGCCAACCCGGTGGTGATCGTCGAGGTCCTGTCGCGTTCGACGGAGGACTATGACCGGGGCTCGAAGTTCAAAGCTTATCGGAAGCTGGCCAGCCTCCGGGACTATTTGCTGGTGGATCAGTACAGCGTATCGGTGGAACACTTTTCCACCGACGGCGGCGGGACGTGGCACCTGGCCGAATATGAAGACCGGTCGGATCGATTGACAATCCGGTCGGTGGCGGTGGAGCTTTCCCTGGCGGAGATCTATCACCGGATCGAGATCGGGGACGATAAGGGTCGCGCTTCTCAGACCGACCCTTCATGACATCCAACCTGAAAGGAGGCTGTTTTGCCGAATTTTCTGTTTGTGCTGAGCAAGGACGATAACGAGGCGGCGACCCGGTGCTTTCAATTTGCCAAGATCGCCCATTCCAAGGGGCATCATGTGGACCTCTTCTTCATCGATTCCGGGGTTATGTGGGCCAACCGGGACCGGGATCTGACCATTAAGACGGCCACCGGCGACTGCCCCAACGACTATCTCCCCTACCTCGTGGAAAATGAGGTGGCGATCGGTATCTGCACGCCGTGCGCCAACAACCGGAACCTTGACGAGGCCAATTTCTTCACCAACATGAAGCTCGATGGCGGGCCTCACCTCATCGACATGGCCGCCGAAGCCAAGGTCTTCAATTTTTAGCATATCCGTTTGCCTGATCCGGCGGGGGAAGGCTCCCCCCGCCGCTCTCTCCCTTTTTTCCGATCCGTGAAAGGAGTTCCGTGATGCTCCCCGAAAAGCAGTTGTCGGCCTATCAGGCATTCTACGACGCGGCGGCCGATAATGACGTGCTGGATCCCAAAGTCACCGTCATGATCCAACTGGCCGCTTCGATGGCCATCGGCTGTTACCCATGAATGGCTCATTTCCTTTGCGGAGCAAGGGAATTGGGGCTGACGGATGACGAGATCGGCGCGGTCCAGGCGGTGGTCATGTCGGTGTCGGCCGGCCGAATCCGTGCTCAGCTCCGGGATGCCGGAGGCGATTGAGGGCGCCGGGACGGGGTAAAATGGGTTGGCGAACGGCGCCGGATGATGTAAACATAGCGGTTGAGTGACGAGAAGCGGCTTGACGGAGTGAACCCATAGCTGAGCATAAAGGAGGCGTTACATGGCGGTCATCACCATATCAAGACAATTCGGCGCCGGCGGGAAAACCCTGGCCCAGAACGTGGCGGATCGGCTTGGCTACAAGATCGCCCACGAGGAAATCATCGAGAAGGTGGCCGAGAAAGCCAAGGTCTCGGCCGACTCGCTGCGGTCGTTCGAGGCCGAGGCCCGAGGCCTGCTCCAGCGGGCCACGAGCCTGTTGACCCCTAACCGGTTTATCGACCACGTGCTTGACCCTCGGCGGAACTACATGGACGGCGACCTCTACATCGACCTGCTCCGGAAGATCATCCCGGAAATCGCCGACGAGGGGAACATCGTGATCCTCGGCCGGGGCTCACAGTTTATCCTCATGGGCAGGCCGGACACGGTTCACGTCCTGCTGGTGGCAAACCAAGAGGACCGGATCCGTTTCATGCGGGAGCAGTATGACCTCACCGAGAGCCTGGCCCGGGATGCCGTCCGGAAGCAGGGCCGGCGGCGGGAGCAGTTGATGAGGCTCTTCGGCCATGGCGACTACGACCAGCCAATCTACTACGACCTGGTCATCAATCTCTCGAAGGTTAGCATCGACGGGGCCGTGGAGCTCGTTTGCGAGTCGGTATCCCCGGTGGCCAAGGCATCTTAGACGGAAAGACCATACCATCCGGCCCGAACGCGGCCAACGGGCGGCCCTGGACCGCCGAAAGGAGGCGGAGGATGACGGATATCGTTCAGCACGTGAAAGACAAGGACCCCAACGAACGGGAGTTTCACCAGGCGGTCGGTGAAGTGATGGATTCGGTTGAGCCGGTCCTCGACCAGCATCCTGAATTCCGCCCGGCAAAAATCCTGGAGCGCCTGGTGGAGCCGGACCGGGTGATCATGTTTCGGGTCCCCTGGCTGGATGACGCGGGAGAGGTTCAGGTCAACCGGGGCTTCCGGGTGGAGATGAACAACTCCCTGGGGCCGTACAAGGGCGGGCTCCGGTTCCACCCGTCGGTGAACCTCGGGATTCTGAAATTTCTGGCCTTTGAGCAGGTCTTCAAGAACGCTCTGACCACTCTCCCCATGGGCGGTGGAAAAGGCGGCTCCGACTTCGACCCCAAGGGGAAGTCGGACAACGAGGTCATGCGGTTCTGCCAGAGCTTCATGAGCGAGCTTTACCGGCATATCGGCCCCAACACCGACGTCCCGGCCGGGGATATCGGCGTGGGAGCCCGGGAGATCGGCTACCTCTTCGGAATGTACAAAAAGCTCGCCAATGAGTTCACCGGGGTTCTCACCGGCAAGAGCATCAACTGGGGCGGGAGTCTGATGCGGCCCGAGGCCACCGGATACGGATCGGTTTACTTCGCCGCCGAGATGCTCGCAACCCAGCAAAAGACCCTGGCGGACAAGGTCTGCCTGGTCTCCGGGTCCGGGAACGTCGCCCAGTTCACGGCGGAAAAGCTCATCGACGAGGGCGCCCGGGTGGTAACCCTGTCCGACTCCACCGGCTACATTTATGACGAGGCCGGCATCGACCGGGACAAGCTCGAATACGTCAAGGTCCTCAAAAACATCCGGCGGGGGCGGATCAAGGAGTACGCGGACAAATACCCCGACGCCGTTTACACTCCCCTGGACGCCGGGATAGACCACAATCCCCTCTGGGGTCATCGGGCCGACTGCGCCTTTCCCAGCGCCACCCAGAACGAGATCAACGGCAAGGATGCCGAGACCATGGTCAAAAACGGCGTCATTCTCGTCTCCGAGGGAGCGAACATGCCCACTACCCCCGAAGGGGTCCACATCTTCCTCGACAGCCACATCCTTTATGGCCCGGGAAAGGCGGCCAACGCCGGGGGCGTCTCGGTGTCGGGCCTTGAGATGACCCAGAACAGCATGCGGCTGTCCTGGACCCGTGAGGAGGTGGATGACCGGCTCCGGCTTATCATGAAGTCAATCCACCAGACCTGCATCGATGCGGCGGAGCAGTATGGCCGGCCCGGTAACTACGTGGACGGGGCCAATATCGCCGGCTTTGTGAAGGTGGTCAACGCCATGCTCGACCACGGCGTCGTCTGACCCGATGGTTCGGGAGGGGGCCTCCGGCCCCCTCTCCCCGTCTGGCCGGCGATGCGGTTCAGACTACGGTGTAGTTGGGTCCGTCCCCGCCTTCGGGCGGGGTCCAGGTGATGTTGTCAAAGGGGTCCTTGACGTCGCAGGTCTTGCAGTGGAGGCAGTTTGATGGGTTGAGCTTGAGCCGGGGCAACCCGTCCGCCGTCTCCGTCTCCAGCTCGTAAACCCCTCCGGGGCAGAACCGGGTGCAGGGACAGCCGTAGCGGGGATAGCAGCGGGTCACGCAGAGGTCGGGGTCATGGATGACCAGGTGCGGGGGCTGATCCTCACGATGCTGGGTTTTGGAGCGGTAAACCCCGGTGAGGCGGTCCAGGTAGAGCTCCCCGTCGAGGTGCTTCCGGTCAAATCGCTCCCGTTCCCGGGCCCGGACGAGGGGGGACATCGCCCGAGTGTTTGGCCAGGTGCGCATCGGGTCATGAAGCCCCCGACCGCCTGAAATCTGTTGAAGCCCCAGATGAATCCATTTGGCCGGCCCCTTTCGGTCGAGGGCCGCGGAAAAATTCCGCCCCGCCACGATCTCCCCCCACTCGGGACTCGCCTTCAGGCGCTCGGGATACCGGTCCAGGGTCCGGGTGCTGAAATCGGATGCCGAGAGCGCGTCGAGGACCGCGTCAGCGGCCAGCATCCCCGACCGGATGGCCAGATGAATTCCCTTCAGGCCCGGGACGTTCTGCAATTCCGCGGCCCCGCCGATGATCATGGCTCCGTCCACGGCCAGGGAGGGCATGGTGTAGCGGCCACCGGTGCTCACGATCCGAGCCCCGGACTCCACCACCCGGCCGCCCCGGATGATCCCGGCCACCAGGGGATGAGCCTTGAATTTGAGCAGCTCCTCGTAAACGTCCAGGCTTGGATCGTCGCAACTGAGCCCCACCAGCAGCCCCAGGGCCACCCGATCGTCTCCCATTTCGTAAATAAATCCCCCGCCGGGAATGTCCAACCCGAGAGGATACCCCAGGGTGTGGATTACGTTGGCCGGAACAGTGCTCAGGCCTCGACCTTTGGGCAGGGCGATCACCTCCTTGAGCCCGGTCTCGTAAACGGGGGGTTTTTGCCCATCGTAGAGTCGGAGCCGGTCGGCCAGCGACCGGGTGAGGTTCCCCCGGGGGCCTTCGCCGAGGACGGTCACTTTTGCCATGAGGTCGATCCCCGGTTCGAAATTGGACCGGGGCACCCCGGCCTTGTCCAGCCCCTTGTCGTCGGTTCGGACGCCGGCCACCGTCCGCTGGTCTTCCGCGAACAGGATCTCCTTGCCGGCGAAACCGGGGAAGAGGTTGACGCCCATCTCCTCGGCGATCTCGGCCAGCCAGCGAGTCAGCCGGGAGAGACTGACCACGGAAAAGCCGGTGTTGTGCATGGCCGGGGGAACATAGGGAATCCGCTGACGCCCCGTCCGGGTGAGATGGTAAAAGGCATCGCCGCGGACCCGGGCTTCCAGGGGACAACCTCGGTCCTGGTAGTCGGGGATCAGGTCGGCTAAGGGGGCGGGGTTCATGACCGCGCCGGAGAGGGCGTGGGCTCCGAACTCGGCCCCCTTTTCAATAACGGCCACCTCCGGAGAGAGACCCCGCTTCCCGGCCCCTTGCATCAAGCGGATGGCCCCGGCCAGGCTCGCCGGGCCGCCGCCGACAAATAACACATCAAACTCGATCGATTCTCGCTCAACGGTCATATCTTGCGCCTTTCGTTTCTCATTCCGGTGACCGGCTCCCCGAGCTGAGGCCCGAGGTGGCGGAGATGTTGACGGACAAACACCCTTCGACCGCTTCATAGATGTTTCCGAGGAGTTCATCGAATGTTTCACTCTGCGTGGCACAACCTGGAATGGAAGGCACCTCGGCCCAATAACCGCCTTCTTCCGCCTCATGAATAATTACTTTGAGCTTCATGGCATCACCTCATTCATGTTCTCAAGCGCACATAACGGTCGGGTTCATCCGTTTTAACGGTCATATCTTGCGCCTTTCGTTTCTCATTCCGGTGACCGGCTCCCCGCCGGCGGACCGGTGGCGTCGCCGGGCGACGGCCATTTGCTCGCGCATTCCGCCCGACTCCATGAACGCCCGTTCCAGTTGCCGGATCTGTCGGTCCAGAAGATAGTTGGTCAGCTTGATCAAGCCGATAATGACATTGGCCGCGATGGCCGGGTCCGGGTGCTCGATACCCCGGCGGAACGTGTCATAGCAGGCATCGGGCTGACGGTTCAAGTCCCGGAGCCGCCGGGTATAGGGATGATTCCGGGGCCATTCCGCAATCCCCCGGAGTCGGAGGAAATCCCGGTAATCGGTTAGCAGCTCTTCGAGGCTGGCCCGGGCCACATTGGTCAGCTTGATTTCCATCGACTTGGAGGTCCCGGAGACCTGACTGCCTTCGACGATGTTCTGCTTCCCGGAGCGCGCGGCCTGGACCATCTGATCGTAGGTTCGGTCTCGTTTCGAGAGGAACCGGGCACGGAACCGGACCGTGGCGTCATAGACAATTTCCGCCTTCTGATAGGACAGGAGGTTCCGGTAGCCGCCGTGAGGCGGAATGAAGGAATCGCTCATGGGGGGCTCCATGGTTGTCTTTGTTGGTTTTGAAACGTCGTGCGAGTCAGAACGCCGCGCCAAAGGGACTTAAAGGACTTCAAGGACCAAAGAAAGACCTGGGTCCATGGGGGCTTTTTTGTCCTTTTTCAACCGTCTCCCAGCAGTTTATACATCACCAGCGCATCGACGTAGCCCCGGCGCCGATGATAAAACGCCTGGGGCAGAAAGCCGACGGTGGTAAACCCGTGCTTCTTCCAGAGGTGAATGGCCGCTGCATTGGTGGCGACCACCAGATTATACTGCATTGCCCGGAAGCCGAGGGACCGGGCTTCAGCCTGGGAGTGCTCACACATTGCCGAAGCGATCCCCCGGCCCCGGGCCGCCTCGGCGACGATGTAGCCGCAGTTGCAGACGTGGGCTCCCAGAGGCGGCTGGTTCGGCTTGATGTAATAGGTTCCGACGATCCGGCCATCCGGGTCGGCGACGACATAGGTCGCCGTCGGTGTGTCGATCCAGACCCGACGGGCTTCCAGCTCAGTGATATCCGGGGAGAAGGCGTAGGTCTCCCCGCTCCGGAAAACCGGCTCGACCACCGCCCAGACCGCTTTCCAGTCGGTCCTCTCGAAGGGGCGGATATCGGGTCGGCTCATAGGCGCCCACCTCCGGTGAAGTCTCCCACGCCCGAAATCCCGCCTACGCGGACCGCATCGGTCCGGAGGGTGTTGACCACCGTGCCGTGGTGATAGGTGATCTCGAAAGCCTGGGAGTACTCCCGGAGCGACTCGGTAGCCCCCAGGATCAGGACCCCGCCCGGCTTGAGGACCCCGGCCATCTTGGCGAAAAGGTTCCGCTTGAAGGCATCGGAGAAGTAGATCGAGACGTACCGGCAGAGGACCAGGTCGAAAGGGTGAGGGAAAAAAAACGGGTTCTGGAGATTGAATTTCTTGAATTCGACCCGGTTTTTGAGACGCGAATCGAAGACCCAGCCCCCCTCTTCCTGGGTGAAATACTTCCGGCGCTTGTCCTCGGGGAGCCCCCGGTTTATGGCGATGGCGTCATAGCGAGCGGCCATGGCGGTTATCAGGGCCGAGGTGGAGATGTCGGTGGCCTGAATGTGAATCCGGTCCAGGACCGAGGGAATTCCCCGGTCGTGGACCGCTTCATCGAGGAGCATCAGCAGCGAGAAGGCTTCCTGCCCGGTGGACGCCGCCGCCGACCAGACGTGGGCCGCCCCCGTCCGGAGCGCCTGATCGATGAGCGCGGGAACCTGGACATCCCGGAGGTAGTCCCAGGTGCTCCGGTCCCGGAACCAGGATGTCTCGTTGGTGGTCATGGCGTCCACGATCCCGTCCCGGAGCTTGCCGGTGGGGTCGGTGCGGGCCTTGAAGTGGAACTCCTGGAAGGACCGGCACCCGGTCTCCCGGACCAGGTCGGATAGCCGGGATTCGATGAGGTATTCCTTGTCCCGGTCCAGGTGAATTCCGCAGTGCTCCTCGATGTACTTCTTCATCAAAGCGTATTCCGGGGCGGTGATTTTGAGCATCATGCCCGCCCCTTCTGGACGAGCCGGCTGATCCGCTCAGCCAGCTTCGGCAGGGGGACGATCTCGTCGGCCTGCTCAGCCTCGACAACGGCCCCGGGCATTCCCCAGATGACGCTGGTCTTTTCATCCTGGACCAGCGAGTAGCCGCCCTTCCGCCGGATGGCCGCCACCCCCGCCAATCCGTCGTTGCCCATTCCCGTCAGGATCACCGTAAGGACGTGGCCGCCGTAAACCATGGCCACGGAGCGGAACAGGACGTCCACCGACGGCCGGCAGGAGTTGACGGGCGGGGAGTCCACGAGACCGACAACCTTCCGGTTCCGGCGGTCCCGGCGAACCACCATGTGGCGGCCGCCGGGGGCGATGTAGAGGGTTCCGCTCCGGATCAAGTCGCCCTCCTGGGCCTCCACCACTCGGATGGCCGAGACACTGTCCAGCCGAGCCGCCAGGGAGGCCGTGAACATGGTGGGCATGTGCTGGACCGCCAGGATCGGAACCTCAAAGTCCTCCGTCAGCAGCGGGATAAGCTCCTGAAGGGCATTGGGGCCGCCGGTGGAGACCCCCAGCGCCACCACGTCGATCCGGCCGGGTGTCCGGGCCACCTGACGGACCGGGGCGGGGCGGACCGCCATGGTCGAAGGAGACGGAAGGACGACCGGCGGCCGGCTTTGGATGACCGGAGCCGTGAGGGGCGTGACACCCCTGGCCGAAACCGTCGCCGGCGCTAAGCCCTGGACCTGGCGGGAGTACTTCCGGGTCCGGGCCATGGAGATCAGGCGGGAGAGGACGACCCGGAGAGTCTCCATGTTCTGGTCCGGAGACGGCCCCCGAGGCTTGGGCACGAAATCGAGCGCCCCGGACTCCAGAGCCTTAACGGTGATCTGAGCCGTCTCCTGGTCGATTCCGCTGATCATGACCACGTCAATGTGCGGATAAGCCGCCTTGATCCGCGCCAGGGTCTCCAGCCCGTCCATTTCCGGCATGAAGACGTCGAGCAGGACCAGGTCGGGCTGCTTTATCGCGATCTTGGACAGGGCGATCCGGCCGTTGGGGGCGATCCCGGCCAGCTCGGCGTTGTCCATCCCGGCGATGATTTTCGACAGGATTTGCCGGTCGGTGACGGTGTCATCCACCACAAGGATTTTTACGTCTTTTTCCACGTCGTTCGGTCCATTTCCGTCGGTCTGGCGCCGGTCCGATCCGGGGCGGGCGCGGTTGCCCCCTAAACCCGGAATCGGGAGACGAGCTCGGCCAGAGTGGTGGCCATCCGGGCGAGCTCCTGAGAGGATGCGTCGGTCTGGGAGGCGCCCAGGGCGGTCTGCTTCGAGGACTCCCCGATGCCCTGGATCGTCTTGGAGATCTCGTTGGCCCCCCGGGCCGCCTCGTCAGCGGATCGGGCCACCTCCTTGACGCCGTTGTAAAGCTCGTCGATGTTTCGAGCCACCTCAGCCGCCGTTTTGGATGTCTCGTCGGTGGACTTGGCGATGTCCTTCACCAGGCCGGCCGATTCGTTGGCGTTGGCCGAAACATCCTTGACGGTCATGGCGGTGGATGCCACCGATTTGGAGATCTCGCTGGCGGTGGCGGTCTGTTCCTCCACCGATGAGGCGATCATTTCGTTGATCCCGGCGATCTTGTTGATGACCGTGTTGATCTCCTCGATGGCCGAGACGGCGTCGTCGGTGGATGTCTGGATCTGGTCGATCTGGTCGGCGATCTCGTCGGTGGCTTCGGCCGACTGCCGGGCCAGCTCCTTGACCTCCCCGGCCACCACCGCGAACCCTTTCCCGGCATCCCCGGCCCCGGCAGCCTCGATGGTGGCGTTGAGCGCGAGCATGTTGGTCTGGTCGGCGATGTCCTTGATGACCCCCACCACCTTGCCGATCTGCTTCGAGGCGGCAACCAGAGCCGAGATCCGGGTGTTGACGTCCTCGGTCCGCTTGCGGGCGTTCTGTGAAATCCGGCTCGCCTCCACCGTGTTCTTGGCCACCTCATTCAACGAGGCGGTCATCTCCTCGGATGAGGATGCCACCGAGTTGATCTGGCTGGACATATCCTCGTTGGCCTGAGCCATCAGGGTGACGTTCTCCGAGGTCTTCCGGCTGGCCCGGGCCACGTTTTCAAAGGTGGTGGACATCTCCTCGGTCATGGAGGCGATGCTGGAGACCGATGCGCTCGACTGCTCCGCGGCCGACGCCACGGTGCCCACGTTGGCGCTGACCTGCTCGACGGCCGCCGCCACCGTGTTCGCCTGGGAGTCCATCTGTTCAGCCGAAGCGGCCATCTGGCTCGACACCGCGGCCAGCTCCTCCGAGGCCGACGACAGGGCGTTGGTGCTGTCGGAAAACTCCCGGATCATCTCCCGGATGTTGCCCACGGCCCGGCCCAGGTCCCCGGCCATCTCCCCGATCTCGTCGGTGGCGGTCAGATCAATCTCGGCGGTCAGATCCCCGTTGCCGATCCGGTTGGTGTAAGCGACGATATCCTTGATGGGCCGAGTAATCAGGGCTGTGATCAAAATGGCCAGAAGAATCCCCGCCACCGCCGCGACACAGAGCCCCAGGATCATATTCCGGCTGCCCTGGGACAGGGAGACCATGGCGGTGTCGGCCATATTGATCATCCGGTTCATCCCCGCCCCGGCCGTTTCCCGGGCAATGGCCAGGGCCTTGTTGGCCACTTCTTCCCGGCGGACATCGAGGTCCCGGAGCTCAAGCCAGATCTCCCGGAGATCGCTCATCTCAGATCTATATTGTTTGGCCGAACTTATGATCTCGTTGATCCAGGTCCGGTTTTGTTCCTGGTGAGTCAGTGACAGGATGGTTTCGAGGTTGGCCGTAATCTCGTCAAACCGCTCCATCGCCCGGACCATCCGTTCCGGATCTCCCAGGGCCTGGGCCTTGAAGTTATCCACCCGGATCTGGTTGCCCTGATAGATGATCGTGTCGGTCAACTGGATTTTCCGGAACCGCTCGAGGATGGCGGCGGTATCGGTCCCCTGGGTCACCTCCGACTTGAGCATCTGCTCCTGCTGGGTGATGAACTGGCGGGCATTGGTCATGTACCGTTCGGCCGCCTCGTCCAGGAGCTTCCGGTGATCCGCAATGGCCCGGTTATTGGCCTCCGTCTCGTCCACCAGCTCCTCGTACCGGCCGATGTGGCCTCCGATGTCGTCGATCTCCTCGCGGAGGGTATCCAGGACCGTGAAACGGCCGGCCAGCTCCCGAGCCTCGGTCAGAGTCGATTTGACCGCATCGAGATGCGACCGGCCCGATTCAAGGTAGTGGGCCTCGTCGCTCAGGGCGTAGCCCCGGATACTATACATGGTCAAAAGACTGTTGCGCTCGAGCCGGTTGGAAACATCCACCTCGGGGACGTACATCCGGGCCAGCCGCTCCGTCTCGGTCTGGACCCCGCTCATGATACGGATCGCCATGGTCCCCAGCCCCACGCCAAAAACGAGGATGAGGCCGAAGGTGAGCCCGATCTTCGTCCGGATTTTCAAGTTCTTGAGCTTCGTGATCATCGGTTTTTCTCTCCTTTTGCTGTCAACGTCGTTCGGGGCGTTGGCGGTTATCCGGTCGATGGGTCGGTTGCCGTCAGGACCCCCTCGAGGACGGAGCCTACGTCCAGGAGGATCACCAGTTGATCCCCCTTCTTGACCACCCCGTCAATGAGGGCTTCGTCGATATCCACGACGTTGGGGGGCGGGGGCAGGATTTCAGCCGCCGAGGCGGTCAGGACGTCATCCATCCGGTCAATGAGGAACCCCACGATGTCCTCGCCGAGGGTGATTTCCGGAAGCCGGCCGGCCTCCAGATAGCCATCGATCTCCGCCTGGGTTTTGAAGATAAGCAGGCGGGTCTCGTCGGTGATCTCGGCCGACGGGCGGTTGAGACAGACGTTCAGGTCAATCACGGTCACCACCCGGCCCCGGAGATTCATCAGGCCCCGGAGCTCGGCCGGAGCGTCCGGGATGGGGCTGAACGTCTTATGGCGGTAAATCTCCTTGACCAGGAGAATATCGACCCCCAGGAGGGTCTCTCCCAGCACGAAAGTGGCGATCTGTCGATTCATGGTTGCTTCCTCGTTTATCGATTCTCTCGGGGCCGGCTCAGAATCCGTTGGAGCGCTTCCAGGAGCCGGGTCTTATCGAGCTTCAGCTCCCAGGCGTCGAACCCGGCGGCCAGCCCCCGGGTCGCCACGGACCGGTCCCCCTCATTGCCCAGTGAGGTCACCGCCATCACCGGGAGGGATTTGAGCCGCTCGTCTTCCCGGATGGCCCGGATCAGCTCCCACCCGTCCATCCGGGGCATCACAATATCCAAAACAGCCGCGTCCACCGGCTCATCGTTCAGTATCTCCAGAGCCGCCCGCCCGTCTTCGGCCACTCGAACCTCGTACCCGGCGGAAGTGAGGTACTCCGTCTCCACCATCCGGAAAAACGGGGTGTCCTCAGCCAGAAGGATTCGGGATTTCCGGGTCGAGGCGCTCTCGGCGCCCGCCGGCGGAAACCAGTCCGGGGCGGCCATCTCGAACAGGGCGTACATGTCGGGCAGAAGGGTGATCTTTTTGTCGAGGACCGCCGAACCGAACAAACCCGGTGCCATGATGGTTTCGGTGTCCAGGTCCACCGTAGTGTTGACGGTGTTGATGACATCCGAAAAAACGATACCCATGGGGTGGCGGACCGCCTTGGGCACGATAATCCCGAGGGTGTCGTCGGCAAAGCGTTCGGGGCGGTTGACCGGCAGGTGATCTTCCAGGTAGAGGAGACGGAGCTTTTTTCCGTCGTACTGGAGAAACTTCTGGTCCCGGATCACCTCGATCCCGGCGGCCGGAACCCGTTCGATCCGGCTGATGAGCTCCAGGGGCAGAGCGAACCGTTCGGGCGTCCCGTTGTCGAAGAGCAGGAGGGTTTGGATTTCCTTGCCCCGGCCGGCCGCATCCCGGTCGGCCACTGTCTCCCGGCCGATCTCGTCGATCTTCCGGATGGCCGCCTTCTTGACGATCCCGGCCACGTCGAGGATCAGGGAGACCTGGCCGTTGCCCAGGATGCTTACCCCCGAATAGCACTGCATCCGCTTGAGATACCGGGGCAGGGGCTTGACCACGATCTCCTCGGTGTTGACGATGGCGTCCACCACCAGGCCGAACCGGGCGGACCCGTGCCGGATCACCAGTATCCGGAGCGGCGTTGTCCGCCCGGTCAGGACCGTTTCGGCGTCGTCGAGCCCCAGAACCCGGTTGAGAACGATCAGGGGAAGAAGGGTCTCCCGAAGCCGCAGAACCCAGGCGTCCTGGATCACGTCGATCCGCCCGGCGATCTCGTCCGGCTTCACCCGGACCAGCTCGTCGATATCCACCTCCGGGAGGATGAAGTAGTGGTCCCCGGCCCGGACGAGGAGCCCGGAAACGATGGCCAGGGTCAGCGGCAGGATCAACTCCATCCGGCTCTCCTTGCCCACCACCGTCTTGACATCCACGGTCCCCCCCAGGTGCTCGATGTTGGTGATGACCACGTCCATCCCAACCCCCCGGCCGGAAAGGTCGGTGACCGTCTCGGCGGTGGAAAAGCCGGCCCGGAAGATGAGACGGACCCGTTCGGCCTCGCTCATCTCGGCCATCTCTCTGGGGGAAATCACCCCCTTTTCCACCGCCTTCCGGGCCACCCGATCGCCGTCGATCCCCCGGCCGTCATCGACGACCCTCAGGTGAACCTGCCCACCCTGGTGAAAGGCGGCCAGCTCCAGAGTCCCGGCCCGGGGCTTGCCCAGCCGTTCCCGCTCCTCGGGAGGCTCGATCCCGTGGTCCACGGCGTTCCGGATCAGGTGGGTCAGAGGATCCGAAAGCCCTTCGATGATCGTTTTGTCCAGCTCCACGTCGCCGCCGCCGGTGATCAGGCGGACTTCCTTGTTGTGGTTCCTGGCCAGGTCCCGGACCACCCGCTGGAACTTCTCGAAGATCAGGGAGAGCGGCTGCATCCGCATCCGCATGATCTTCTCCTGCATCTCCGATGTGATCCGGCTGATGTGCTGGAGTACCGGGCTCAACCCCGGCGTCGTCTTCGCCAGGGGCTGGGCCGCCTGGAGAAGCTGATTTCGGCCGAGCACCAGTTCGCCGGCCAGATTGACGAGATCGTTTAAAAAACTCACCCCCACCCGGATTTTTTCCTCAGCCTGGAAGGCGGCCCGAAGGCGCTCGGGAACCCGAGGGGCCCCGTCGCCTCCGTCGGCCGGCGGCGCCTTGCCCTGGCGTGGCTCGGCTTCAGCCGGGCGGTGGGACTCCCCGGACCCGGCGGAAACACTCCCGGTCCCGGTCGCCTCGGACCCATCAGCGGGCTCGACGGGCTCGGCCGGCGGCGGCTCACCCGAATCGATCCGGAGCGTTTCCAGCTCGATCCGCGACACCCGGTCCGGGGGAAGGTCCAATGCCTCGGGGACCGCCTCAGCCGACAACCGCGTGGCAAAGAGAAAGTCAAAAGCCAGCTCGTTGTCCAAACAGTCGGTGAGGCCGGAGACATTGCCCAGGTCGAGAAAGGAATCGACGTACCGGCCATGGACCTCCATATTGTTGATGAAGCTGTAAGGGGTCTTTTCACCCTGGCGGAGATCGTGGTTGAGATAGATGGTCACGGCGTAAAGGCTCGATCCCTCGTCCAGAAACCGATCGACCTCCCGCCGGGAGAGCTCGAACCGCTTTCGGGTCCCGCCCGCGCTCCCGAGAACCTCGACGGTGTCTTCCTCGTCCCCATCCGCGGTGTCGTCAATGAGGCCCTGGAGCATGGCCACCTCGTCCTCGATCCGGAACGACTCGCTGTTGGCGATGTCGTCGATCATGGCCTTCAGGGCGTCCAGCCCGGACAGGAGGGCATCGACAAAGGTGTCGGTCAGAGTAAGCTGGCCGTCACGAAGCCGGGATAGAGAGTTTTCCATCACGTGGCTGAGCCGGCCGATGTTGGTGAACCCGAAAAAGCCCGACGCCCCCTTGATGCTGTGAATCCCCCGGAAGATCCGGTTGACCGTCTCGGGGTCCACTTCCCCCCCGCCGCGTTCCAGGGCCAGAAGGTCCGGCTCGACGGTCTGGAGGTGCTGCTGAGACTCCTCGATAAATGCCGGCAGGAGCTCGTCGTAGTCGGACATGATCAGGTCTCCTGGCCGCGGATGCTGAAAATGGCCGGGAGCCGGAAAAAGTTGGCCACCTTCATGAACTTGTCTCCGGCCCCCACGATCTCGATGGTCCGCGACTCAGCGGTGGCCTGGCGGTAAAGCCCCACGATGAGGTTCACCCCCAGGGAATCCACGATGTCCACCCCGTGGACATCCAGAACAATGTGGCCGGCATCGGTCGCCTCGAGCTCCTCGAGAAAGTAGTCACGGAGCGCCGAGATCCGGCTGGCCACCAGGTCGGTCTCCGGAATGAGATAGAGTGTCTGGTCGTCTTGTCGGGTTTTCATAAT
>CAZWGY010000005.1:0-29847 GCA_964633575.1 uncultured Desulfobacteraceae bacterium | reverse complement strand
TGTTTATTCGTGGTTCTGAATGTTTCGATTGAAGCCCGGGCGTCTCGGATTTTCACGATAAACCTTCATAATCGGGTCAGGGACCACGATCACCCACGTGCATGAAAACGGATTTAAACCACGGAATACACGGAATACACGGAAAAAAATTAGAATTAAAAATTAGTGTGAATTCGTGTTTATTCGTGGTTCTGGATTTTTCGATTGGAGCACCGGGCGTCTCTGAAAAAGGATTCGGGAGTCAACCTGATAACTACGGGCATGGAAGCGGTTTTTCACGACATAAAGAAAATATTCGTGTGATTCGTGGTTAAAAAACAATCAGGAACCCAAATCCGCAATAAGTTTCCAAGCCTCAGCTTATTCCAAAATTCCGCGCGGAATCCCTTCGAATGTTTCAATCAGGCGGAAAAGCATCCAATGAAGCCTTTTTTGGTTTTAATCAAACAATCACCATCTTTGTCAATTACAAAGTCATCGTGGCTAAAGTTTCCAATCCGAACACTATGATCCGATGATCGATTTTTCCTGCGTATCCGGACATTTTTCGAGAAACCATGGATATCCTGACGGGATGGATCGGATTGCTTACACAAAAAGCGGGATTGCTGACAAGCTCCGGGGCGATTTCAGGTATGCGGTGGGCGTTTTCAGGTATGAAAAACGGCTTGACAGATCAAAAACAACCCAATATGATTCTATTGGGTTGTTTTTGGGCCGCTCCCCCACGGGATTCGACCCTGCACCCCCTCCTGATCCCCAGGAGATCACCCGCTCTCAAGCCGATAACTATTGTGCAATTTTTATCTTCACCAACGGAGCCAGAAGCCAAATGAAACCAGAATTCACTCCCAGCCGGGAAATCACGCTTAAAGAAGCTGCTGAAGAATATCTGTCCGAAAAAGCCGCTTTGGGCGCATTAAGCGAAACTTCCGTGTATAACAGAAGATATGAGCTGAATCGGTTCACTGAGTTCTGTCATGAACGAAAAGTTGATTACGCCAAGGATATCACGAAGAACACGGTCATAACCTATTTATTGGGCATAAACGTCAATAAGGCATCAAAAGTCAGCATAATGTTCATTTTGACCGGATTTATGGATTTTCTCGTGGATGAAGCCCTGATGCTCGACAATATCGCCTCTACCATCGAAAAGCCCAAAACCTACATGCCAAAAACGGATTATCTGACTTATGACGAGCTGGAGCGGTTATTTGCCGCGGAAGCCAACTCCGCCCCAAAAAAGTCGGTTGACCGAAATCTTTTGCTTTTTGGCCTGTTTACCGATATCTGTCTGCGGGTATCCGAAGTGATCAACTTGAAGCTGGAAGATGTGCGGCTGGATCAAAAAGAGGTCTGGGTAACACGAAAACAGCAGAAAACCGATAATATTCCGCTAAACGCCGATCTGGTGGAAAAATTCCTGAATTGGTACGCAATCCGCCCGCGTTACAAGGGAAATGACCTGCCGTGGGTATTTCTCTCCACCCACGGCCAACAGCTCAAACGGCGACAGGTCCACTACATTGTCAGCATGGCGCTCCGGCGGGCGGGGATCGCCAAGCGGAAACAGGGCCCCCACCTCCTTCGCCACTCCGGGGCAAGCCTCAAGGCCCGGGCCGGGGAAAACCTGATCATGATCCAGTATCTCCTCGGCCACGAAAACCTCAACACCACCCGGCGGTATCTCCACTTCAACTGGTCGGATCTCCAGGAGATGGTCGATCGGAGCCCCCTCATCGGGAAATGAATTCATGCCGAGGCCGCCCCCTCGTCGTTATACCGCGGCGTCGCCTGGGATTGAAATCCCAGGCTGACTCCACAAAACGCGCTAAAGCGCGTTGGAACCGGCTTCAGCCGGTTTTATAAGGGTCAGCCTGGGAATTTATTCCCAGGCGGGGGCTGGCCCTGACTCATTGGTCGGCCGATTCAGAAGCCGGCTCCGTGCCGGGGCAGCTTTTGTCTCCACCCGCCGAATCCTCATTTTCCCCGGCTCCGGCGGGTTTCCGGTCCGCCGAAGGCTCGTCGGAGGGCGCATCGGTCTCGGCCGCCACAATCCGGATCTTCCCGATCCGGACGTCGTAAGGGATGTCCTTGAGCTGATCGCTCATCAGTTGGACCTCGGTGATCTCGATCCGGGTTTCCGCCGGCGGAACCACCTCCGGCTTGACCTGAAACCGCAGGGTCAGGATGGACAGATCTTTGCCCCCGATTCCCCGGGCACCGGCCATGACCACGATCAGCCGTCCGGGGTGCTTGTCGTTGACGATGTGCATCAACGGGCTGGTGGCCTGGGTCTTTTCCGCTTCCGTGAAGGTCAGATGGTCGGTATTATAGGTTATTGCCAGCTTGACGCCGGCCAGATTGTCCACCGCGTCGATCTTGACGGGCAGCTCGATGGCCCCGCCGGGCGTGGCCTCAACCTCCGGTATGGTAATCACGGCCGCCCCGGCTACGCCGGTGATCAGAAAAGAACAAATTGTGATGTACAAACAGATGGTCAACCCGCGGATCATGGTCCATACTCCCGTCGTTTGGATGTCGATAATCGGGCCGCCCAGGCGGCCTCGGCCTCTAATGCCATCTCAATGCCATGAATTGCCGTTTTTTTCAATATCGATGGAGCCATTTTTTGCGCCTCCTCCCCAATTGACACCTCCTCCCCAATTCCTTATAATCCGTCGGAACGCTTTGAGAGCAACCGGAGGAACGAAATGCGGATTGGCATGGGATACGACATTCATCAACTGGCCCCGAACCGGCGGCTGGTCCTCGGTGGGGTGGAAATCCCCCACCCTCTTGGCCTCATCGGCCACTCGGACGCCGATGCGGTGATCCATGCGGTCTGCGACGCCCTCCTGGGTGCCGCCGGGCTGGGGGACATCGGAACCCACTTTCCCGACACCGACCCCGACTACCGGGACATCGACAGCGGTCGGCTCCTGGTCCGGTGCCGGGAGATGGTCGCCCATGGGGGCAATTCGGTGGTCAACGCGGATATCACGGTCTTTGCCGAGTCGCCCCGGATCAGTCCCCATCGAGAGGCCATGGGCCGGAACCTGGCCCGGCTTCTGGCCATCGACCCCTCGCGGGTAAACATCAAGGCCACCACCGCCGAGGGACTCGGACCGGTGGGCCGCGGAGAGGGCATCGCGGCCGCTTGTGTGCTTCTCATCGATTAACCCACGATCCCTCAACAGGAAACGCCGCCACTATGACCATTCGGATTTACAACACCCTCGGCCGGGAAAAACAACCATTTACGCCGATCACGCCAAATACGGTGCGGATGTACGTCTGCGGCCCCACCGTCTATGACGCCTGCCACATCGGCCACGCCCGGTCCGCCGTGGTCTTCGACGTCATCGCCCGATACTTCCGGGCGGTCGGTTTTTCGGTCACCTATGTCCGGAACTTCACCGATGTCGACGACAAAATCATCGCCCGGGCCAACGAGCTGGGGATTCCGCCGATGGATGTGGCCGGGCGCTACATCCGGGAGTTCCACGAGGACATGGAAGCCCTCGGTGTCCCGCCCGCTGATATCGAGCCCCGGGTCACCGAGCTCATCGATCCGATCATCGAGTTTGTCGGGATGCTCGTGGACAAGGGGCTGGCCTATGCCGTCGATGGGGACGTCTTCTACCGGGTGACCGCCTTTCCCGGATATGGGAAGCTCTCGGGCCGGAAGCTCGAAGACATGGCCGCCGGGGCCCGGGTGGATGTGGATGATCGGAAGGAGCATCCCTTCGACTTCGCCCTCTGGAAATCGGCCAAGCCCGGCGAGCCGGCCTGGAAGAGCCCGTGGGGATCGGGACGACCCGGCTGGCACATCGAATGCTCGGCCATGAGCTGGAAGCACCTCGGTCCCCAGCTCGACATCCACGGCGGGGGCAAGGATCTGATTTTTCCTCACCACGAAAACGAGATCGCCCAGTCGGAAGGCGTCTTCGGCCGGCCCTTTGCCCGGTACTGGGTCCACAACGGCTTTGTCAACATCGACCAGGAGAAGATGTCCAAGTCCCTGGGGAATTTTCTGCTGATCCGGGATGTTCTCAAGCGGTACCCGGCCGAGGCAATCCGGCACTTTCTCCTCTCCAACCACTACCGAAGCCCCATCGACTTCACCGACCGGGCCATGGACGAGGCGGTCCGGGGGCTCGATCGGATCTACACCTTTCTCGAACGGGCCCAGGGGCGGCTGGGACCCGACGACGAAGCGGCCCCGCCGGCCGAGGGCCGGCACTGGGACGACTTCACCGCCGCCATGGAAGACGACTTCAACACGGCCCTGGGAATCGGAGCCCTCTTCGAGGCGGTCCGGAGCGCCAATGCCCGGTTGGACGACGAAGACGCCCCCCTCGAACCGGTCCGGGCCATCCGGGCCCAGATCCGCCGGATCGGCGGGATACTGGGCCTGGCCCAGCTCGACCCGGCCGGCTATTTTGAAAAGCGTCGGGAACAGAACCTGTCGGGGGGCGAGCTGGACGCGGCCGAGATCGACCGTCTGGTCCGGGAGCGGAGCGAGGCGAGACGGGCCAGGGATTTCGCCCGGGCCGACGCGATCCGGGACCAACTGGCCGCCCGGAACATCGTCCTGGAAGACCGGCCCGACGGGACGGTCTGGAAAGTCGGCGGCTGAGCATGTCCGCTTTCAAGCTGGTCTCATCCTTCTCGCCCGCAGGAGACCAACCCGCCGCCATCCGGGGATTGACCGAGCAGGTCAAGGCCGGCAGCCCCCACACGGTGCTCCTGGGAGTCACCGGGTCGGGGAAGACCTTTGCCATGGCTCACGCCATTGCCGAACTGGGTCGGCCGACCCTGGTGATCGCTCCCAACAAGACCCTGGCGGCCCAGCTCTACAACGAGCTTTGCGGGCTCTTTCCCGAAAACGCGGTGGAATACTTCGTATCCTATTACGATTACTACCAGCCGGAAGCCTACATCCCCACCACCGACACCTACATCCAGAAGGACTCGGCCATCAACGAGATGATCGACAAGCTCCGCCATTCAGCCACCCGCTCGGTCCTATCCCGCCGGGACGTGGTGGTGGTGGCGTCGGTCTCCTGCATCTTCGGCCTGGGAGCCCCCGAAGACTATTTGGGGATGCGGATCGACCTGACCGGGGATTCGGTCCTTGACCGGGACCGCCTCCTGGCCCGGCTGGTGGAAATCCACTATGAACGCAACGACATAGACTTCCACCGGGGCGTCTTCCGGGTCCGTGGAGACCGGGTGGAGATCTTTCCGGCCTACGAGGAGGATCTGGCGATCCGGATCGACTTCTTCGGTGACGAAATCGAGGGGATTGCCGAGATCGACCCGTTGCGCGGGACGGTACGGCGCCGGCTCGACAGCCTCACGTTGTTTCCCGCCAGCCACTACGTCACGGCCCAGACCACTCTCCAGCGGGCCGTGGAGACCATCAACCAGGAGCTGTCGGAACGGATCGACTTTTTTCGAGCTGAAAACCGGCTCATCGAGGCCCAGCGGATCGAGGAGCGGACCCGGTTCGACCTCGAGATGATGCTGGAGCTGGGCTACTGCAACGGAATCGAAAACTATTCCCGTCACCTCACCGGCCGACGGCCGGGCGAGCCCCCCCCTACCCTGCTCGACTATTTCCCGGACGACCTCCTCGTCTTCATCGACGAAAGTCACATCGGCGTCCCCCAGCTCCGGGGGATGTACAACGGCGACCGGTCCCGGAAGGAGACCCTGGTCGAGTACGGCTTCCGGCTGCCCTCGGCCCTGGACAACCGCCCCCTCACCTTTTCCGAGCTCAACGCCCGCCTCCATCAGGTGGTTTACGTTTCGGCCACCCCGGCGGACTATGAGCTGGCCCGGGCTGACAATCCCCCCGTGGAGCTGATCGTCCGGCCCACCGGCCTCGTCGATCCGATCATCGAGGTTCGGGAGGCCCGCCATCAGGTGGACGACCTCCTCTCGGAAATCCACCGCCGGATCGACCGGAACGAGCGGGTCCTGATCACCACCCTGACCAAGCGGATGGCCGAGGACCTGACCGAATACTACAACGACATGGGCATCCGGGTCCGGTATCTCCACTCGGACATCAAGACCCTGGAACGGATGGAGATCATCGGCGAGCTTCGGGCCGGTTCCTTTGATGTCCTCGTGGGCATCAACCTCCTCCGGGAAGGGCTGGACATCCCCGAAGTCTCCCTGGTGGCGGTCCTCGACGCGGACAAGGAGGGATTTCTCCGGTCGGCGCGGTCCCTGATCCAGACCGTGGGCCGAGCGGCCCGAAATGCCCATGGGACGGTGATTCTCTATGCCGATAAGGTCACGGCCGCCATGCAGCGGACCCTCGACGAGACCCAACGGCGCCGGGAAATCCAGACAGCCCACAACATCGCCCACCATATCACGCCGGCGACCATCACCAAGGACCTCCGGTCCGCCTTCGATTTCCTGAAAGTGGCGACGGCGGACGGCGACGAGGCGGCGGAGCCGTTTCCCCAAGTCGCTGAAACGGCGGCCGCCTATGGGAAATCCGGCCGGGACGTGGACGAGGTGATTCGGGAGCTGGAAACCGAGATGGAACGGGCGGCCCGGGACCTGGCCTTCGAGCGGGCCGCCGATCTCCGGGACCGGATCGCGGCCCTCCGGCGTCGGGCCACGGGGTAAAAAAAACGGGGACGGCGGAGCGTTCCCTCCACCGTCCCCGAAACGTCCAGGACGTCAATCCGCCGACGGATTATTCGCTGTACCCACTTCCGACGATCAAACCGCCGTCCGTCTTTTTGACATAGGAGTGCTTCATACTGCCCTGCCACATGTAATCGGCCGTCTCCTTCCCTTCCTTAACGGCCGTCACGATTGCATCGTAAACCACCTCCGCCTTTTCCTTCAGGCTCTCGCCGGCAAGGGAGGGATGGACCACCAGCAGACCGTCTTCCTCCAGAATGAAGACATAAGGATCATAGTCATTGGCATTGAATGATTTGGCGTCTTTCCCGCCGTTGATGGCGGCGACCACATCATCGACGTTCTTCTTGGCGGCCTCTTTCCCGCCGGCGATGGCGTTGGCGGCAAGGCTCATTGCGAAAACAACCACGAGCAATCCAATGGCAAGTCTCTTCATACTGATCTCCTTTTTGGGTGTAATTGGGGTTACCACATTCGGTTCCGCGTTCTTGCATCCTTTTGAATCATCGCTTTTCCCGATATCCCTCCTTTCGTCAGCTCAGACCTTTTGTCCAGACCGTTGGCCGCCGAGCTAACCGCTCTTATCCGGCCCGGCGCCGCCGGCATTCCGTGTCCATCTCGGCACACCGAAATTCTGAATCGTTTTTTCATTATCACAGCCCACTCATAAAATACAAGCAAAAAAAATAACTTTTTTTCAATTAAAAAATGAATGGCATTTTATGGGGATGCCTTCTCCCCCGTCAATATGGTATAGAAAGGCCCACCATGGACGAGCTGAGAGACAAGCTGACGGCCGCGGCCGACAAGCCGGGCGTCTATCTGATGAAGGATGCCGAGGGGGCGGTGATTTACGTGGGCAAGGCCCGGAGCCTGAAAAAGCGGCTGGCCACCTACTTCAACCCCCGGCCCGGCCGGTTGGACCCGAAAACCGAGGTTCTCGTCCGTCAGATTGCCGATGTCGAGACCATTCTGACCGGAAGCGAAAACGAGGCCCTGATCCTCGAATCGACGCTGATCAAACGCCATCGGCCCCGGTACAATGTCTTGCTGAAGGACGACAAGCGATACCCGTCCCTGCGGATCGATCCGGAGGCGCCCTACCCTTTTTTGAGCATCGTCCGTCAGGTGAAGCCGGACGGGGCTCTCTATTTCGGCCCGTTCACCTCCGCCGGCGCGGTCCGGGACACCTACCGGTTCATCAACAAGACCTTCAAGCTCCGGAAGTGCCGGACAAAGGCTCCCAAGGCCCGGACCCGGCCCTGCCTCAACCATCAGATCGGAACCTGCCTGGCCCCCTGCTGCCCCCCGGTTTCCGAAGACGCCTACCGCCGGGCGGTCAATGAAGTGATCCTCTTATTAAAAGGTCGGACCCCCGAGCTTTTGCGGAACCTCCGGAAGGAGATGGCCGAGGCGGCCGCGGTTCAGGCCTACGAGGCGGCCGCGGCGATCCGGGACCGGATCTTCGCCATCGAAAAGGTTCTGGAAAAGCAGGTGGTGGTCACCGCCGACGGGATGGACCGGGATGTCTTTGCCGTCGCCCGTGCCGCCCACCGGTCGGTGATGGTGATCCTCTTTGTCCGGGGCGGCTGCCTCCAGGGGACCCGTTCCTTTCCCTTCGGGGCGACCCTGGCCGGGGACGCCGAGGTGATCTCCACCTTTATCCGCCAGTACTACGAGCGCGTCCGGATGCTGCCCCGGGAGGTCCTTGTCCCCCTGCCCTTGCCCGATGAGGAACTTCTGGCCCACTGGCTCTCCGAGCGGGCGGAGCGGCGGGTCCGGCTCCACTACCCCCGTCGGGGGGAAAAGGCCCGGCTCCTGAAAGCCGCCGAGGAAAACGCTGAAAACGCCCTCAAGGCCATCCTCGACTCGTCGGCCGAGTCCATGGACCTGCTCCGCCGGCTCGGGGAACGCCTTAAACTGCCGGCTCCCCCCCTTCGGATCGAATGTTTCGACAACGCCAATCTGGCCGGAACCGAGGCGGTCTCGGGGATGGTGGTCTTCCAGGACGGCCGGCCCGCCAAGGACGGCTACCGGCGGTATCGAATCAAGACGGCGCCCGCCGACGACGATTACGCGGCCATGACCGAGGTCCTGAGCCGCCGCTACCGGCGGGGGGAGACGGTCGGCCCGTTTCCGGATCTCCTGATGGTGGATGGCGGCCGGGGACAGCTCGGCATGGCCGTCGCCGTCCTTGACGAGCTGGGGCTTCGGGGGGAAATCCCCGTAATCGGAATTGCCAAGCGGGATGAGGGACGGGGGGAAACCGAGGATAAGATCTTCCAGCCGGGCCGGGCCAATCCGGTGGCGTTCGGCCGGGACCGGGACCTCTTGCTCTTTCTGGAGCGAATCCGGGACGAGGCCCATCGGTTTGCCAACACCTATCACCGACGGCGGCGGTCGAAAGCCGCCCTGACCTCGGCCCTGGACGACGTGCCCGGAATCGGCCCCCGCCGGAAACGGACCCTCCTGCGCCATTTCGGCAGCGTGGACCGAATTCGGATGGCCTCCGAGGCGGAGCTGGCGGCCCTGCCGGGCATCAACCAGTCCGTGGCAAAGGCATTGAAATCCGGATTATCGGATTCCGGCGACGGGAGGCCGGCCTGAACCCGGAAAGGTCCGGCCGGCCCATGGCATGGAAGGGATCAGCCGAGCTTTTTGATGACGTCCTTGAGTTCCTGGACGGCATCGGCCGACTTCTGGAGGGCGGCCTTCTCATCGTCGGTCAGGGTGATCTCGATGACATCCTCGATCCCCTTGGCCCCCAGCTTGACGGGGACGCCGATGAAGAGGTCGGAAAACCCGTACTCGCCTTCCAGGTAGGCGGCGCAGGGAAGGATCTTTTTCTTGTCCTTGAGGATCGCCTCGGCCATTTCCACCGCCGCCGACGCCGGGGCGTAATAGGCGCTCCCGGTCTTGAGAAGGCTGACGATCTCGGCTCCGCCGTTGGCGGTCCGCTTGACCAGGGCCTCAATCCGGTCGGGGGTCATCAGCTCGGTGATGGGGATGCCCGCCACGGTGGAAAACCGGGGGAGCGGAACCATGGTGTCGCCGTGGCCGCCGAGAACAAAGGCGTGGGTGTTTTCCACGGAGACGTTGAGCTCCATGGCGATAAAGGCACGGAACCGGGCGGAATCGAGGACCCCGGCCATCCCCATGACCCGGCTTTTGGGAAAGCCGCTGGCCGACAGGGCCACATGACACATGGCGTCCAGCGGGTTGCTGACGATGATCAGGATGGTATCCGGGGAGTGCTTGACGATCTCCTTGGTGACGTTCCGGACGATCCCGGCATTGGTGCTGATCAGGTCGTCCCGGCTCATCCCCGGCTTCCGGGGAATCCCGGCCGTGATGATCACGATGTCGGACCCGGCCGAGGCCTCGTATCCGTTGGTCCCGGTCAGATGGGAATCGTGCTTTTCAATGGGAGCGGCTTCCGTGAGGTCGAGGGCCTTGCCCTGGGGAACGCCTTCGACGATGTCCACGAGGACCACATCACAGAGTTGCTTTTCAGCCAGCCGCTGAGCCGCGGTGGCACCAACGTTTCCCGCGCCGACGACGGTTACTTTCTTGTCCATGGGACTCTCCTTGTGTTAAAATGGTCAACCAATTTTACCGATTCAGACGAATGTCCGAAAAAGGTCCACTGATATCATACCAGCGCGGATTGTCAATTCCTTTATCCGGTGTTGACAGAGCACGGATAAATGGAGTAGTAATCTAAAATATCGGTTTATCTATGCATAGCGTCAGATGGGGGAGGCCGCTATGAGATGACCGGCTTGGGCCAGACGGAAAGGAACCGAATGACGGCACCCGACTCGTACATTGACTTCACGGTACGCTTTAAGCTGCTTGCCGGCAAGTACCCCGACCTCGTGACCATGACGCTGAACAAGATCTCCACGACCCGCCCGGTCGGCAACAAAAGGACTGGCGGGCCGGCGGAAATCGCGATGGGGGACACGCCGGCCCATTGGAAACGGTCAAAGGGGACATCGTGAGGCAAAAGCAGCCGGTAGAACGCCCGACATAGTGTGGACGCTCCCGCTATTCGATGATCTCGTTCTTGATGGTCCTCCCACGGAAGGAGTCAAGTACGCGGGATCAAAGCTGAAGCTCATCCCTCAGATTCTTCAGCTCGCCAAACGAGTCGATGCGCATACCGTTCTCGATGGGTTCTCCGGAACAACACGGGTCTCGCAGGCGCTGGCAAGATCGGGTTATGAAGTGGTCTGCAATGACATGGCCGTGTGGTCTCAAGTGTTCGGGACCTGCTACCTTCTGAACCGGAAAGGCCCCGGTGAATATGCGGACCTGATCGCCCATCTCAACTCCGTGCCGCCCGTGGACGGCTGGTTTACAAAACACTATGGCGGACACCCAAACGGCGGGTCCGCCGTTCAGAGTGATGGTTTGAAGAAGCCCTGGCAGATTCACAACACCAGAAAGCTTGACGGCATCCGGCGGGAGATCGACAGCCTTGGACTCTCATCGGTCGATAAGGCCGTTGCCATGACCAGCCTGATCCTCGCGCTTGATCAGGTGGACAATACTCTCGGGCATTTCGTCTCGTACCTGAGAGACTGGTCTCCAAGATCGTACAAAGACCTGACGCTCACCGTGCCGAATCTCTTTGTGACACGGGAACAACACCAGGTCTTCAGGAAGGATATTTTCGATCTGCTACCGGAGGTGTCGGTTGATTTAGCCTATTTCGACCCGCCTTATGGGTCGAACAACGAGAAGATGCCCCCATCCCGTGTCCGATATGCCGCTTACTATCATGTCTGGACCACCATTTGCGTAAATGACCGGCCGCAAACCTTCGGCAAGGCCCATCGCCGGCAAGACACGTCCGACACGGTTGCCGGTTCCGTATTCGAGTCATTCAGGCGCAACGGCGGGAACCGATTCATTGCCTTAGAAGCGATCGAGAAGCTCATGGCGGAAACTCGGGCGCGATGGATCATACTGTCGTACAGTTCCGGCGGACGCGCGACAGCCGAACAACTCAACGAGGTGCTTCGGGCAAATGGTCGTCTTCTTGATGTGGTCGAATTGGACTACAAGAAGAACGTCATGGCGGGCATGAAATGGACGAATGCGTGGTTACGTGATGCCGAAGCGCCGAACCGGGAATTTTTGTTCCTGATTGAAAAGGATTAGGCCCAACCAAGCCACCAACAGCGACGGGGAATAGCGCGCCGTTTCTCTTTCCGCCATTCCCCCCGCGTCATGGCGGGCGTTACGAGGCAGCTCATGGATGTCAAAAAGCAGGTCAAATCCGATCTTCAACAAGCCGAGCTGTATCGGTCTCAGGGCCTGTTGAACGAAGCCAAGGGAAAATACATCCACGCCGGTCAACTGGTCAAAAAGCACGAGGCCCTGTTCCGGAATAAGGCCCTGCTCAGCTCGATTTTGAAGAAAATCAGGAGCATAAAAGTCGAGATCGACCGTCTGGATCAGTCTCCGGACATGGTGGAGGTCCCGGAGAAGGTCCAGAACATCATCCGGGACAAGTTCGCCTTTGGCACGGAGGATGACGCCCGGGCCCTGGAAGGGGCCATCGCCCTGGCCAAGTTCGGCCAGTATGAGCGGGCGCTCCGGGAATTCCGGGACTTGATCCAGCGGGAGTCGGTGAAGGTCGATTCGGCCAAGAACATCATCCGGTGCCATGTGACCCTGGACTCCATCGATGATGCCGTCGCTCAATATCAGCAATGGTTAGCCGACGGCACCTTCACCCCGGGCCAAGTTGAAAAGCTCCGGATCTTTCTCCAGAGCATCCTCGATAAAAAGGGCATCGACCGGGCTCTCCAGCCCCCCGAGCCGGAGAAGATGGATGCTTCCGAACCGGACTTCGTGGAAGGGGAGATCCTGAAGCCGGTGGAGGTCGAAGGCGAGATGGTGGGTGAAGACGAAATCCAGGACGACGAGATCATCGACATCAGCTCCGTCGAGATTACTCTTGATGAAGGCCCCCGGAAGGGGAGCACCGTGGAATACGACGTGAGCTTTCAGTCGGGGCGGGTGATCAACCTGCTCATCTCCAGCAGCGACAAGGACCTCATCGAGACCCTGTGCACCGGTTTGGAGCTCAAACAGATCCATTTCTATTCGCCCATTGCCATGTTCAACGGCAAGGGGGTGGTGTTCTCCAAATCGAAGATTGAATCAGGGCCCAAACAGGGAGACTACAGCCTGGACATCCAGATCAAAAGCATCCACTGATTCCAACGCGATACAGGGCAAAAGCGGGTTTCGATGGCTAACATCAATCTGAAGAAGCGGGAAGTCGAATGCAAAATCGTCTATTACGGACCGGGGCGATGCGGCAAGACGACCAACCTGGAATACATCTTCAAGCACTTCCAAAAACAGGTCACCGGCGAAATGGTATCGACGGAGACGGAGGGGGACCGGACCCTCTTTTTCGATTTTCTGCCCATGGGCATTGGTCGGATCAAGGGCTACGACATCCGGCTTCAGCTTTACACGGTCCCCGGCCAGGTCAAGTACAGCGCGACCCGGAAAATGGTCTTAAAAGAGGTGGACGGGCTCGTTTTCGTGGCCGACTCCCTCGAGGTCCGGCGGGAGAAGAACATGCTCTCCCTCAAGGATCTTCACCAGAACCTCAAGGAATACGGTTTGAGCATCTTCAAGATTCCCCTGGTGATGCAGTACAACAAGCGGGACCTCGCGGAGGCGGGCATCCCCCTGATGCCGCTCAAACAAATGGACCGGGACCTGAACCGCCAGTTGAAGGTTCCGGCCTTCCCGGCCAGCGCCGTCAAGGGGACCGGCGTGGGCGAAACCCTCAAGACATCCATCAAGGTCACCCTCCAGTCCCTGCGGAAGCAGATGGGATGGTAAGGGACGATGAGAGCGTGACGGCTTTATGAGTGACGTGGTTCTGTCCGGGGATCTGGGATTCATCGGACTCGGCGACATCATCCAGCTCATCGGAACCAACGGGAGCTCCGGGGTTCTCCGGATCATCAGCAGGTACACCCCCGAGCCGGGCCTGGTCTATTTCAACAAGGGCAATATCGTCCACGCCCGAGCCGGTTCGGAAAGCGGCATGAAAGCCGCCTTTTCCCTCTTTGGATGGATCGACGGGGAGTTCGAATTCGTCGAAGAAGACGTCACCGTCGAAAAGACCATCAACAAGAACCGGATGGAAATCATCCTCGACGGGCTCCGGATGGTCGATGATGGACAGGTGGAAAAGCTCGGCCCGGTCTCATTCGAGAAACCGGGCAACGCCGCCGAAGGAGAAGCGGAGAACGCCGACCAGCCCCGGAATTACCCGGTAATCCGCGGTCCCCTTATCGACTATATGTACATTGTCGGGGAAGACGAGTTCTCCGCCGGCCAGACCATCATCGAGGAAAACCGGTTCGGCACCTGGAACTGGACGGTCCTCGAAGGCCAGGTGGACGTGGTCAAAAACACCCGGACCGGTCCGGTCAAACTCTACCGGATGGGCGACGGCGCATTTCTCGGCAGCCTCGACTCCCTGTCGTTTAAAAGCTCCGCCCGGAACTTCACGGTCACCGCCGCCACGGCGGTCCAGCTCGGCGTGCTCGACACCCAGCGGCTGACCACCGAGTACGCCGCCCTTTCCGGAGACCTCAAAAACTTCATCAAGAGCCTGGAAAAACGGCTCCGGGAGGCAACCGACAAGGCGGTGGCGGTTTACCTGAAGAAAAACAACGTCAAACAGCAGCTCAAGGACACCAAAGTCGTGATCCGCCAGAGCACAAACGGGACCAACGACTCCTTTGTCATCACCGAGGGCGAGGCCTTCATCGTTCAGCAGACGGACATCGGCCCCCTGCTCCTCGCCCGCCTGAGCCCCGGAGATTTCATCGGCAAGATCCCCTTCCTCGATATCGGCCATGAGCCGCTGGCCGCGTCGGTCCTGGCCACCAGGAATTTCAAGGCCGCCCGGGCCGACATCGACCGCCTCAAAAGCGACTATGACCAGATCTCGCCCATCTTTAAGGGAATGCTCGAAAACGTGGCCACCAGCATCATGGTGACCAGCCGGGTGGCCCATGATTTCCAGAAGCGCAACCGAAAGAACGCTTAACGGTTAAAGGGGGTACAATACGCCCATGGGTATCGATAAAAGAAGACATATCCGGATTGATTCCCTGAACCTGTCTTATATTATGGTTGACGAAAACGGCAAGAAGGCGGGTGAAGGGATGGGCCGCACCCTGAACGTGTCCAATTCGGGCATCCTGCTGGAGGCCAACTTCTACATCCCCCCCGATGGGACCGTCGATCTGACCATCGCCTTCGAGGACGAGGTGGTCGCCCTTCCCGGCCGGGTGGTCCACACCCGGACGGGAAGCGAGGGGATGTACCAGACCGGCATTCAATTCCTTGATGTCGATTCGGAGCACCATGACTTTATCAGGCGCTTTGTCAAACGATTCCACGCCCAACAGTCGTCAACCGAGTGAACCGAAAGGAAGCTGAATTCATGACGGACACCGTTTACGAAACCGATTTCCCCACCCTGACCCTGAAAACCCGGGGCAAGGTCCGCGACCTCTACGACCTCGGCGATGCCCTTTTGATGGTGGCCACCGACCGCCTGTCGGCCTTTGACGTGGTCATGCCGGACCCGATCCCCGACAAGGGAAAGGTCCTGACCCAGTTGTCGGTTTACTGGCTCGACCTCCTGTCCCCCCTGATCCCCAACCACCTCATCACCGCTGACGTGTCTCAATACCCCGAGGTCTGCCGGCCTTATGCCGCCGACCTGGCGGGGCGGAGCATGGTCGTCCGGAAGGTCGAGCCGCTCCCCATCGAATGTGTCGTCCGCGGCTACATCTCCGGCTCCGGCTGGAAGTCCTACCAGCGGGACGGGACGGTCTGCGGCATCCCCTTGCCCGACGGCCTCCGGGAATCGGACCGGCTGCCCGAGCCGATCTTCACCCCATCCACCAAGGCGGAACAGGGCGAGCACGACGAGAACATCGATTTCGACACCGCCGCCCGGATGATCGGCCGGGGTCTGGCCGGCCGGGTCCGGGACCTCAGCCTGGCGCTTTACCGGAAAGGCGCGGAGATGGCCGAGCAACGGGGAATCATCATCGCCGACACCAAGTTCGAGCTCGGCCGGGCCGGAGACGACCTGATCCTCATCGATGAGGTCCTCACGCCCGACTCGTCCCGGTTCTGGCCCCGGGACCGGTACCGGCCGGGCGGCCCCCAGGACAGCTTCGACAAGCAGTTTGTCCGGGACCACCTTCAGGCCGGCGGCTGGGACAAGACCCCGCCGGCGCCTCCCCTGCCCCCGGAGGTGATTGAAAAGACCCGCCAAAAGTACCTGGAGGCCTACGCGCTCTTGACCGGCCGGACCGATGGACTTCCCGTCTGAGACCGTTGACCTGGAGGCCGTCACCTCCGATGACGAGACCTTCCGGATCACCGACGGCGGGCCGTCACCGGCTCTGACCCGCTCCATTTCGACCCTGGGCCTGATCTCGCCTCCCCTGCTCCTGGCGCCCGAAGCCCCCGCCGGATATCTTCCCGTCTGCGGCTTTCGGCGCCTTGCCGCGTGCCGACGGCTCAACTGGGAGCGGGTCCCGGCCCGGGTCGTCCGCGGCGGTGAGCCGGATACCCGGGCCGATTGTGCCCGCCGGGCCGTGGCCGACAACGCCCTCCAACGGCCCTTGTCCCTCCTGGAAACCGCCCGGGCCGTGGCGCTCCTGGCCCGGTTCCTCCCCCCTGAATCCGTTCCCCGAGCCGCCGGGGAGGCCGGCCTGTCGGTCGGACCGGACGCCGTCCACCGGCTCCAAACAATCCTGACCCTGCCCGAGGCGGTTCAAGACAAAATCCGTTCGGGCCGGATCTCCCTGTCCATGGCCACGCTGCTGGCCGACATCCCGGCCGGTGAAGCCGTCAGTCTGGCCGAGTTGTTCGAGACCCTGGGGTTGGGGCTCAACCTCCAGCGGGAGATCCTCACCCACATCCGGGAGATTGCCCGGCGCGAGAGCATCCCGCTGGCCGACCTCCTGGCCGACCCGGCCCTTAGAAGCCTGGCTGACAACCCGGATACGCCCCGCCCGGAGCGGGCCGGTGCCGTCCGCCGCTATCTCCGGGGCCGGCGCTATCCGGCCCTGACCGAAGCGGAGACCCGGTTTACGGCCGCCGTCGAGGACCTCGACCTGGGCCCCGATATCTCTTTGACCCCACCGCCCCGGTTCGAGGGACGCGCTTACACCATCGGGCTCCGGATCGAAAACGTGGATGGTGTCCGGGCGGCGGCCGATCGGTTGACCCGCTTAGCCGATGACCCGAAGTTTCAGGCCATCCTCTCCCCGGCGGTACCGACCCGTCCCTGACCGGCCTCTCCGCTCGCTCCATTCCCTGATCCGACTTCTCCGCTCCTTTCCCCCGATCTTGTAACTATATGAATACAATACCTAATTAACTGAAGCCAAATTTTTTTTTCGGTTCCGCCCAAAAAGTGAACTTTTTTTCTTGACTAAACTCAGCGCATAATCCATAGTGCTCCACAACAAATAAATGTGATTCAGTTAATTATGGGGATACAGGAACGAAAAAAACGGGAACGGGAAAGACGACGGCAGCAAATCATGGTGGCTGCCAAACGGGTGTTTTCCGACAAGGGGCTCAACAAGGCCACCATGGAAGACATCGCCACGGAGGCCGAGCTGAGCCCCGGAACCCTCTACCTCTATTTCAAAAACAAGGACGAGCTCTTCTCCTCACTGTCTTTGAGAATCCTCCAATACCTGAATATCCGGTTGGAACACATCATCAACCAAGAGGGAGAGCTTTCTCCCCGGGAGAAGATCGAGTCGTTGAAGCAGGCCATGTACGATGTTTACGAGTTCGACCCGTTGATGCTAATCAATATGTTCCATCTCCAGTCGAGCGAGACCCTGAAAAACCTCTCCCCCCAGCTTCTGGCCAACATCAAGGCCCTCTCCCAGCGCTCCATCCAGACGACCGCCAGGCTTTTTACCGAAGGCACGGCGGCGGGTTCGTTCATCAACGCGCATCCGGTGGCCCTGGCGGGGATTGTCTGGGCCATTTTTTCAGGAGTGGTCCTCTGGGAGGAGAGCAAACGAATCATCAATGACGACAAGACCTACCTGAAGGAGACATTGGATGTGGCGTTCGAGATCTTCGAGCGCGGCATCCTGAAGCACCCGGAAGATGCGGACGAGCCGATGAAGGCAGACAGCTCCGTATAACCCAAACCCAGACTTTTAGAAGGAGGTCAAGACAATGGCGGAAGAAAAAGATTCCATGGAAACATCAGAGGCGCACTACGCGGTACATTGGGCGGAGGAGAAGTTCATCTACCCGAGTCCGGAGTTCATCGGGCAGGCCAACATGACCGACCCGACCGTTTACGATCGGTTCAGCCTGGACAATTTCCCCAATTGTTTCAAGGAATACGCGGACCTGCTCGATTGGTATGAGTATTGGGACGAGATCCTCGACACCAGCGACGCTCCCTGCTTCAAGTGGTTCAAGGGCGGGAAGATCAACGCGTCGTACAACTGCGTGGACCGGCATCTGCCCAAGAACCGGAACAAGACCGCCATCCACTTCGTTCCCGAGCTCTTGGAGGAGAAGACCGAGCACATCACCTACCAGGAGCTCTGGGTCCGGGTCAATGAGATGGCCGCGCTGCTCCAGGACTATTGCGGGCTGAAGGCGGGAGATCGGGTCACTCTCCATCTTCCCATGACCCCGGAGCTGCCCATCACCATGCTGGCTTGCGCCCGGCTCGGCGTCATTCACTCCCAGGTCTTCGGCGGATTCTCCGGGAAAGCCTGCGCCGACCGGATCGTGGACTCCGGCTCCGATTACCTGATCACCATGGACGCCTACTACCGGGGCGGCAAGCTTTTGAGCCATAAGGAGAAGGCGGACACCGCGGTGGAAGAAGCGGCCAAGGAGGGTCAGAAGGTCAAGCATGTCCTCGTCTGGCAGCGGTATGCCGGGAAGTACTCCGGCGACATCCCGATGGTGGAGGGCCGGGACGTTTTCGTCAACGATCTGCTCAAAGACTACTACGGCAAGCGGGTGGAGCCGGTTAGAATGCCGGCCGAGGCACCGCTTTTTCTGATGTACACCTCCGGGACCACCGGCAAGCCCAAGGGCTGCCAGCACGGCACCGGCGGATACCTGGCTTACACGGCCGGCACCTCGAAGTATGTCCAGGACATCCATCCCGAAGACGTTTACTGGTGCATGGCCGACATCGGCTGGATCACGGGCCATTCCTACATCGTTTACGGCCCGCTGGCCCTGTGCGCATCCACCGTCATCTACGAGGGCATCCCCAACTACCCGGATGCCGGACGGTGCTGGCGGATCGCTCAGGAACTGGGCGTCAATATCTTCCACACGGCTCCCACCGCCATCCGGGCGCTCCGGAAGATCGGCCCCGACGAGCCCAAGAAGTACACCTACCGCTTCAAGCACATGACCACCGTGGGCGAGCCCATCGAGCCCGAGGTCTGGCGCTGGTACTACAAAGAGGTCGGCAAGGGAGAAGCCGCCATCGTGGACACCTGGTGGCAGACCGAGACCGGCGGGTTCCTCTGCTCCACCCTCCCCGCGCTCAAACCCATGAAACCGGGATCAGCCGGACCGGGGATGCCGGGAATCCACCCCATTATCTACGACGACGACGGCAATGAGATCCCGCCGGGCACCGGCAAGGCGGGCAACATCTGCATCCAGAACCCCTGGCCGGGGATGTTCCAGACCATCTGGGGCGACCGCGACCGGTTTGTCCGCCAGTACTTCGAACGGTACTGCAAGGACCCCAAGAGCACCGATTGGCGTGACTGGCCCTATCTCACCGGTGATGCCGCGGTCATGGCCGAGGACGGTTACGTCCGGATTCTCGGCCGGACCGACGACGTGATCAACGTCTCCGGCCACCGGCTGGGCACCAAGGAGATCGAATCCGCCGCTCTGGTGGTCCAGGAAGTCGCCGAGGCGGCGGTGGTTCCGGTGTCCCACGAGATCAAGGGCAAGGAGCCCGACCTCTATGTGGCACTCAAGCCGGGCCACGAGGCGACCGAGGAGCTCGAGAAGAAAATCTCCGCGGCCATTGTCGAGCAGATCGGCGCCATTGCCCGACCGCGTAAGGTCTGGATCGTTCCGGATATGCCCAAGACCCGATCCGGAAAGATCATGCGCCGGGTCCTGGGAGCCATCTCCAACAAACAGGACGTGGGCGATGTCATGACCCTGGCCAACCCCGACATCGTCGAGCACATCACCAAGATGGTGCAGAAGTAACCCGAACAAACGCCTGCCCGACGGCCCATCTCAGGGGCGGACTCGGCAACCGGGTCCGCCCCCACCCGATCCCGGCCGTCGGAACGGCGAGGACGCTTATTGGATGAACCTTTAAACGCACCATGGAAAGGGGGTGAAATCAACCAATCCTTGTACCATGCCGACGGGGCTGTTACCCCCGATAACCTGACCGGATAACCAATAGGAGGAACACATAATGGAAACAAGTACCATTTGGGTTTACATATTCCTCGGATTGTACATTATTTATTGTTTTTACTGGGGATTGAAGGGATACTTCACTGAGAAGACCTCCGCCGGATACTCGATTGCCGGCCGGTCGATCCCCTTTATCGCCTTTCTGATGGCGGCAACGGCGGCGTCCTTTTCCGGATGGACCTTCATCGGTCACCCGGGATTGATCTGGCGGGATGGTCTGGCCTACGCCTTTGCCTCGTTTTACGTCCTGACCATTCCCATCACCGGGACGTTCTTTTCCAAACGGACCTGGCTGCTGGGGAAGCGCTACGGGTTTATCACCCCCGGCGACATGTACGCCTACTATTACAATAGTGAGGCGATCCGCTGGCTGGTGGTGGTCACCGCGGTGTTGTATTCGGTTTTCTACTCGGCGGTACAGCTCATGGCGGCCGGCGCCCTGTTCAACGTGATCGCGGGCGTCCCCTTCACCTTCGGCGCGATTTTCCTCGCCTTCATCGTATGGTTTTACGTATGTACCGGTGGACTGAAGGCATCCACCTGGGTCGGGGTGATCCAATTCATCCTCCTGGTGGGCGGTATCATCATCCTCGGAGCCTTCGTGATCACATCGAAGCAATTCGGCGGATGGTCCGGGTTCTCCCAGGCGGTGGCCAACCTCGGCCAGAATCCTGGAACCGCCAAGCTCCTCGAGGTGCCTCGGGTGATCAACTTCGGCCTCGGCGGCGCCGAGGGCGAAATTGCCTGGACCGCGGTCATGATTCTCACATACATGTTCGCCCTCATGGGAATTCAATCATCCCCGGCGTTCACCATGTGGACCTTCGGCATCAAGTCTCCCAAGCCGCTGGCCTGGCAGCAGGCTTTCATGTCCACCTTCGTGGTCGGCTTCGCCCTGTTCTTCTTCAGCGCCTTTCAGGGCATGGGCGCCAAGATCCTCGAAATCACGCAAAACGCTCAGTTCCTGGAAATCGCCGAAAGCGTGGGGGGCTTAAGCGACCGCCGGATCATTCCGATCCTGATGAAGCAGTTTCTGCCTCCGGTGATGCTTGGCCTGGTCTTCATGGGCGCCATCGCGGCCATTCACTCCACGGCCGCGCCTTACATCGGCACCGGCGGATCGATCCTGCTCCGGGACGTTTACTGGAGATACATCAAGAACCAGGAAGTCAGCGACGCTGAGCAGATTTGGGTCAACCGCCTGCTGGCCACCGTACTGACCATCGCGGCCCTCACGGTGGGTCTGACATCCACCGCGGCCCTGGTTATCCTCGGAGCCCTGGCCACCGCGTTCGGATTCGTCATGTACGTCTTGCTTGTGGGTGTCATCTGGGGATTCAAGTTCCCCTCAAAGGGTGCCATGCTCGGCGTACTCGGCGGCATGATCGCGGTCTTTCTGACCTATAAGATCTGGCCGAACCCGCTGTCCATGCATGCCGCCTTCTGGGGCACCGCTACCGGTCTGGTCATCGCCTTCATCTGCAAAGCGGTCGGCATCCAGGACGATCAGGAGACGACTGAGCGAAAGGCCGAAATGCGGAAATGGCTGGATGATGTGGACGAGCCCACCGAGAACGGCAAGAAGTGGCGCGGGATCATGAAATTCGTCGTCCCGGTCTGGTACTTCTTCGCCATCGGCCCGGCCTGTATCCTCGGCAACTCGGCTTTCTCCCTGTTCGGATTTCAAGCCCTGTGGTCCTGGCAGATCTTCTGGTGGATTCTCGGCATCGTCATGATGTGGGCGCTCTGCTTCAAGGCGGAAATGGCCACCACCAGCGAGACCCAGATCCAACGGGCCGACACCGAGACCAACATCGTGGTCAAAGAGGTCTAATCCATCCTAAGCAGCAAGGAGGTAACCGTTATGAAACAGGAAGACATGTATATGATCGTGTTGGTACTTTTCTCCGTCCTGTTCTGGGCATCATTCGGCATGGGGCTCTGGGGATAACCTGAGCCCGCCGGTATAACCCGCCCGCCGGCTCCCCCAGCGGGAGCCGGCGGGTTTTCTTTCCCGTCTCAACCAAGATTCCGAGGCGACCGATATGGCCCCGAAGATTCTGATCGTCGAAGACGAGCCCAACATTGTCGTGCCCCTCCGGTTTTTAATGGAGCAAAACGGCTATTCGGTCCACGTGGCCACCACCGGCGAGGAGGCCGTGGCGTCCGTGCCGGAGGTCGCTCCCGACGTGGTGCTCCTCGACATCATGCTCTCCGGCATGGACGGCTTCGAGGTCTGCCAGAGCATCCGGGAGACGCCCGAAGGCCGGTCCGCCCGGATCGTCTTCATCACGGCCATGGGCCGGGACGTGGACATGGCCAAGGGCCTGTCCCTGGGGGCGGACGGCTACATCACCAAACCTTTCAGCAACGCCGAGGTCGTGGAGAAAATCCGCGGGCTCATCGACCTAAGCGAATGAGCCCCAAAAACAAATTCTGGTGGTTCGCCGCCGTCTCGGGGGTTCTCCTGCTGGCCGTTTTCACCACCATTTCGGTGCTGCTCTGGCGTCAGCTCGACCCTCCCCATCACGCCGCGCTCATCGACATCTTCAAGAACCACTTCGCCTATCTGTTCATCACCCTCTTTCTGGTTCTCACCGGCTTTGTTTTCGCCCTCGACGCCATTTTCCACAACTACATCATCCCCGTCAGCCGTCTGGCCGAAGAGACCCGGATCATGAGTTCGGTCAATGCTTCCCATCGCATCCACATCGAGGGCAGCGCGGATATCGTCCGGCTGGCCAAGGCCATCAACGACGGAGCCGAAAGCTTTCAGAAGCTCCGCCGGGACGTGGACAAGAAAATCCGGGAAGCCAAATCCGAAGCCGAGGAGGAGAAGAATCTTCTGGCCACCTTCATGGCCGAGCTCCCCGAGGGAGTCCTGGTCTGCAACATGGAAGGTCGGATTCTGTTTTACAACAAGCGGTCCCGGACCTTTCTGGAGCGCGGCGCCCCCGAGGAGACCGAATGGGGGGAGATGGTCGGCCGGTTCATCGGGCTGGGACGATCGGTATTCGGAGTGATCGACAAAAACCTCATCGTTCATGCTTTAGATGAGATCGCCGAAAAGCTGGAAAAGAAGGAAGACAGCTTCGCCACCTACTTTGTGGTGGTTGGCGATGGGGGGCGGTTGCTCCGGGCCGAGGCGGTCCCCATTGTCAGCCGGGAGATCCGTGGCCCCCGGATGACCGGATTTATCCTCATCTTCGAGGACATCACCGATGAGGTGGAATCGGAGCGGCGGGTTGATTTTCTCCTCCAATCCCTTCTCCGACGCTTCCGCTCCTCGGTGGCCGGCATCCGATCAGCCGTGGAAGCGATTCGGGATTACCCGGAGATGGCGGCGGCCCAGCGGGAACATTTTCACCAGATCATCCACGACGAATCGGTGAGCCTGGGGACGCTTCTCGACAACACGGCGGCTGAGTATGCCGGGTTTGTCAAGTCCCATTGGCCGTCCGTCCGGATCTCAGTGACCGATCTTTTCGAAACCGTCAAACCTAAAGCCGCCGAAAAGATCGGGGTGACGCTGACGATCGAGCCGCCGCCCGAGCCCTACCCGGTGGAGGTGGACAGTTACGCCACCACCATGGCGATTTTATTCGTCATGGAGCGGGTTCGGAACCTGACCGGGGCGAATGAATTCACTTGCGCTTTCGATCGCCGGGATCGGTTCATCCATATCGACTTGTCCTGGGAAGGCGATCCGGTCCGGATCGAGACCCTCCGGCAGTGGGAGTCCCGCCCCTTGACCGTCGCCGAGGAAGGCATCGGTCTGACCCTTCGAGAGGTCCTCGGCCATCACGACGCCCAGCTCTGGTGCCCGGCCTGCCTGGAGTCCTCCAGCCGGTCATCCATCCGGCTGTTTCTGCCGGCGGCCGAAAAGACCGCCAAGCCGACGACAACCCATGCGGTGACCCTTTCCTCGGAAAGCCGCCCCGAATTCTACGACTTCGACCTCTTCAATCAGCCCGGCCAGAACCCCGAGCTGGACAATTGCTCTCTCAGGGAACTGGCCTACACCGTCTTCGACACCGAGACCACCGGCCTGAACCCGAAAACCGATGAGATCATCTCCATCGGCGCCGTCCGGATCGTCAACGGCCGGCTTCTCTATCCGGAGAGCTTCGACCAGTTGGTGGACCCCCGGCGCCCACTGGACTATGACTCCATCAAGTACCACGGAATCCAGCCGGATATGCTTGCCGGTCAGCCGCCCATCCAGAGGGTCCTGCCCACTTTCCACCGGTTCGCCGAGGACACCATTCTGGTGGCCCATAACGCCGCCTTCGACATGCGGATGTTCCAGGTCAAGGAAAAGGAAACCGGGGTCCGATTCATCAACCCCGTCCTCGACACCCTGTTGTTGTCGGCGGTGGTCCACCCGGCTCAGGACAACCACAATCTGGAGGACATCGCCAAGCGGTTGGGAATCCGAATCGTCGGCCGGCACACCGCCCTCGGCGACGCCATTGCCGCCGGCGAGGTCTTCCTCCGGCTGATCCCCCTGCTGGCCAAAGAAGGGGTCCGGACGCTGAAAGACGCCCGGATGGCCTCTGAAAAAACCTATTACGCCCGGATGAAATACTAGCGAGGAATCGTCCGCATGAGTCGAGATATCGAGACCCGGCTAAAGGAAATGCCGCCTTTTTCCGATCTGAGCGCCGACGAGGTGAGCCGGATCAGCGGCGAGATGACCTGGAAAACCATCCCCCGGGGAACCACCGTGGCGGTTCAGGGGCGGACCCGAATTGACGAAATCTATGTGATCATCGAGGGCTCGCTCAAGCTCTATTATGAAAAGGACAACGAAAAGTATCAGGTCTGCTTTTTGGGACCCGGCGAGATCTTCGGAGGGATTTCGATTCTGAAAAACGGCGGGGTGGCCGTTCGGAGCGTCGAGGCCGACACCGAGGTCTCCGCTCTGGTGATGCCTCGCCCCCGTTTCGAAGAGATCCACGAGGCCAGTGAAGCCTTTCAGAAATACTTTGAAAAGGCTTTTGTCAAACAGATGCGGGACGACTCTTATGCCTCGATCATCGAGGAAAACCGGGCCATCCGGTTTCTGTCGGATATCGTCCCCTTCTCCTTTCTTCCCCGGGAGGAGATCGAGGCCGCCGCCGCGGCCCTCACCCGCGCCCACTACCCCAAGGAGACGGTCCTCTTCGTCCAGGGCCGGTCCCGGGTTGACCATCTCCACATTATCGAACGGGGGGCCGCCGAACGGTACTTCGAGGAGAAAGGGGAAAAAATACTCCGGGGGGTTATCAGCGACGGGGACCTCTTCGGCGGGATCTCCATGCTCCTGCACAAGGGCCATGCCGTCCGGAGCCTCAAGACCATCGAGAACACCTATTTCTACCTTCTGCCCCGAAACCACTTTCTGGACCTCTGCGAGCGGTTCGACAGCTTTTCGGAATTCTTCACCGACACCTTCGGTAAGCGGATGCTCGACCGGTCTTATGCCGAGATCATCACCAAGTCGCTGCATCCCCAGGAGGGCAACATCCAGTTCTTCAACCGCCCGGTATCGAGCATCTACAACACGGACATCGTCTCCTGTGACACGACCATATCGATCCAGGAGGCCGCGGCGATCATGAGCCGCCATCGGTGCTCCTCCATCTTTGTCAAGTCGCCGTCGGGGAAATTTGTGGGGATCGTCACCGACAACGACCTCCGAAGAAAGGTCATCGCCAGGGGCTATGACATCAGCCAGCCGGTTTCCGACATCATGACCTCCCCCCTGGCCGGCATACCGGCCCAGTCCCCCACCTTCGAGGCGATGATGGTGATGATGCAGAAGAACATCAAGCACCTGGCCGTCACCGACTCCGACGATCGGGTGGTCGGCATCGTCAGCAACCGGGATATGCTCACCGCCCAGGGCCAGCTCCCCTTCTTCCTCCTTCAGGAAATCGAGGCGGCCGACTCCCGGGGCGAGATCATGGACAAACATGACCAGCTTCCGGGCATTCTTCAGGGGCTGATCAAAAGCGGAGCCCAGGCCAATAACATCACCCGGTTCGTGACCAGCATCTCCGACGCCATCCTAGAAAAGCTCATCGGCTTTGCCCTGGCGGAGATGGGCGAGCCGCCGGCCCGGTTCGCTTTCATGATCCTCGGCTCCGAGGGACGCCAGGAACAGACCCTCAAAACCGACCAGGACAACGCCATCATCTACGAGGACCTTCCCGAGGCGCAACAGGGGGCGGCCAAGGACTATTTTCTGGCCTTCGGCGAGAAAGTCTGCACCTGGCTGGACCGGGCCGGATATGATTTCTGCCAGGGCGGCGTCATGGCCAAAAACCCGAAATGGTGCCAGCCATTGACGGTCTGGAAAGAGCATTTCTCCGCCTGGATTCACGCGGCCGAGCCGGAAGACCTGCTCCAGGCATCTATCTTTTTCGATTTCCGCGGCGCCTACGGCGATTTTTCCCTCGTTGATGACCTCCGGCGCTTTCTCTTCGGCTCCCTGGTGGGCTGGTCCGGCTTTTTCCGCCACCTGACCGAAAACGCGCTCTATTTCAAGCCGCCGCTGGGGTTTTTCCGGAACTTCGTGGTGGAATCCAAGGGGGAACATCGGAACAAGCTCGACATCAAAAGCGCCATGACGCCCATTGTGGACTTCGCCCGGATATATGCTCTTCAGAGCTCCATCGAAGAGACCAACACCATGGAACGGCTCCACCAGCTCTATCTTAAAAAGGTGCTGAGCTATAAAGATTACAATGAGCTCGAACAGGCCTACGGCTTTCTGATGCAGATCCGGTTTATCCGGCAGGTCACCGCCGTGCTGGAGGAAAACCGACCGCCGGACAATTACATCAACCCGAAATCCCTGTCAAACATCGAGCAGACCATGCTTAAGGAGATCTTCCGGCGTATCGAAAAGTATCAGTCCAAATTAAACTTTGATTTTATCGGAATATTCTGATAGATTTCCTCGAAGCATAAACGGCATGCGCATTGGACGCAGGCTCCCGATAGCAGACCCATACCATCGCTTTTCGAGTTGATAACGAGCGGATAGCAAAGGAGGCGGTAATGGCGGTGATCACCATATCCCGGCAGTTTGGCGCGGGGGGCATAACCCTGGGCAAAATGGTGGCTGAAAAGCTTGGTTACACATTCGTGGATAACGAGATCATTCAGATGGTGGCCACTGATGCCAAGGTCTCCACTAACTGGGTGGAGTCCCTGGAAAAAGAAGCCGGAGGCACGCTTCAGCGCCTGATCACCAACCTGGTCTCCAAAAGCCTGGTGGAACGGATCTTAAGCGGCGAGCGCGGCTACCTCGACGAAGAAATCTATGTGGACACGCTCCGGAAGATCATCACGAAACTGGCCGAAGCCGACAACGTCGTGATCATCGGCCGGGGCGGCCAGTACATCCTGAAGGAAGATCCCAAGACTATCCATCTTCTCCTGATCGGCGATTTGGAGCACCGGGTCCAGTTCATGGAAAACCATTATGACCTCACCAACAAGCAGGCCGCTCATGCGGTCACCCTGGACGACCGGCGCCGGGTCAACCTCTACCGGAAATTCGGCAAGGAGGACTATGACAACCCCGACCTCTACCACCTTGTCCTCAACATGAGCCGGGTCGAGCTGAACAAAGCCCGCGACCTTGTCGTCAAGCTGGTGAGTCTCACCGCCTGATCCCCGGTGGTCCCCGACGCGCTCTTCATTGACCGCTCCGCGGCCGACCATCCCCGGGCGGCCGCCATTGCCGGCCGCCTGGCGCTGACCCCCCGGATCATCGAAGACCCCCGCCCCCTGTTCCAGGCCGTCGCCTCGGCCGACGACCCCGAGGGGCGGGGGAAGGAAATCCTTTACCTCACCCGACAACGCGGCCCCTTTCTCAGAAATTGTCCCGGCACCCGGGAGTACATCTGCTGCGGCTACCAGATTCTCCACGTGGGCGCCTACTGCACCATGGACTGCGCCTACTGCATCCTCCAATCCTACTTCCACCCGCCGGTCCTTCAATTCTTTGTCAATGACGAGGATCTCATGGAGACTCTCGATGCCCTGTTCGCGACCCGGACCTTAAACCGGGTGGGCACCGGCGAATTCACCGACAGCCTGATCTGGGAGCCCTGGACCGACCTCAACCCGCCGCTGATCCAGCGGTTTGCCGGGCAGTCCAGATCGGTTCTGGAGCTGAAAACCAAGACCGCCGACATCTCCCCGGTTGCCGGGCTAGACCACCGGCGGAAAACGATCCTGGCCTGGTCGGTCAACACCCCCCGGGTGATCCGGACGGAGGAGCGCCGGACCGCCGGCCTTTCGGCCCGGCTGGCGGCTGCCGCCCGAGCCGAGGCCCTCGGCTATCCCGTGGCCTTCCATTTCGACCCGATGATCCTCTACCCCGGCTGCGAGGCCGAATACACAGCGGTGGTGGACCGGATTTTCGAGTCGGTCAGCCCGGAGAACGTTGTCTGGATCAGCCTCGGAACCCTTCGGTTCATGCCGGCCTTAAAACCGGTCATCGAGCGGCGGTTTCCCGATTCGACCATCGTTTACGGGGAGCTGATCCCCGGCCTGGACGGGAAGATGCGCTACTTCAAGCCGTTGCGGACGGCGCTCTACCGGACGGTGGCCGACCGGATCGCTCAACAGGCCCCCGAGGTCACCGTTTACTTGTGCATGGAGGACGAACCGGTCTGGACCGAAGCCCTTGGTATCCGGCCGGCCGACCATGGCGGCCTGCCCCGGATGCTCGATGCGGCCGCGGCCCGGGTCTGCGGGCTGTCGGCCCCGTCGTGACCGGGGCCGGGCTCCCATCTTTCGAGGTCTGACCCAATGCCCGACACCGACCCCAAAACCCGCCGCCTGACCGCCATTTTCCTGCTGGCGGCCGTGCTCTTCAACTACCCGGTCCTGTCGCTGATCAACGTCAATCGACTCGTGGCCGGAATCCCCCTCCTCTATCTCGGGCTCTTCGGAAGCTGGGCCCTGATCATTCTCCTGATGTCTCTGGCCACCCGGTCCCGGACCCCGCCCGTCGGCCGGCGTCGAGGTCGATGATGCTGAACACCGGGTTCATCCTTGTCGCCTCGTTCGGCTACATGGGGCTCCTCTTTGCCATCGCCTACTATGCCGACCGCCGAGCCGACGCGGGGCGAAGCCTTATCAGCAACCCCTATATCTACGCCCTCTCCCTGGCGGTTTACTGCACGGCCTGGACCTATTACGGATCGGTGGGCCGGGCCGCCCGGAACGGCCCGGCCTTTCTCCCCATCTACCTCGGCCCGACCCTGATGATGGCCCTCGGGGCGCTGATCCTCCGGAAGATCATCCGGATCTCCCGGACCCACCGGATCACCTCCATCGCCGACTTCATCGCCTCCCGGTACGGCAAGAGCACGCTCCTCGGCGGAGCCGTGACGGTGATCGCGGTCCTGGGGATCATCCCCTACATCTCGCTCCAGCTCAAGGCCATCTCGGTGAGCTACCTGCTCCTCAACCAGTTTCCCGACGTCACCATGGCCGTCCACTTCACCGAGGTTCCGGTACTCCGGGACACCTCATTTTACGTGGCCCTCATCCTGGCCGTGTTCGCCATCCTCTTCGGCACCCGGCACCTGGACGCCACCGAGCGGCACGAAGGGCTGGTGGCGGCCG
>CAZWGY010000004.1:29446-30987 GCA_964633575.1 uncultured Desulfobacteraceae bacterium | reverse complement strand
CTTTCGAACCCGACGGCCCGGCCCCCGAAATCGGCTTCGGTGAGGAGTCCCCGCTCGAAGCACTCGATGGCAAAGGCGACCACCCCGCCTCCGGAGATGGTGTCGATCCCCAGCTCGTCGCAGACGTGGTTGACGTAAGCCACTTCCTCGATGGTTTTGAGGACGCAGTTGCCGCCGAAGAGGGCGATGGTTTCGAACTCGGGCCCCTCGACGTAAACGGTACCCATGGGGGTAGTGGCCCGGCCGTACTTTCCGCAGGGGATGGGGCAGCAGAAGCAGCCCTTGTCGGTGATCTTGATCCGCTCGATCACCTGCCGGCCGTTGATGGCCTCGTAGTGATCGGCGTAGGAGGTCTGGAAGTTCCGGGTGGGAAAGGCCCCCACCTGGTTGACGAAGTTGGTGATCCCGGCGGTCCCCTCGGGGGTCCAGCCTTCGAAGCCGGGCTTCTTGTAGATCTCCTGGTAGGCGTGCCGGGCGGCGGGGATCATTTTGTCGATGTCGTAAACCGAGAGGCTCCCGGTGCCCCGGACGGCCATGGCCTTGAGCCGCTTGTCTCCCCAGACGGTCCCGATCCCGGTCCGGCCACACTGCCGGCCGTAGTCATGGGAGATGCAGGCGAACCGGCACCGGTTTTCCCCGGCCGGGCCGATGGTGCAGATCTCGAAGTCCTCGCCCAGCTCCTCCTTGAGGGCCACCTCGGCGGTTATGGAGCCCATCCCCCGCATCGACTCGGCGTCCCGGAGCTCCACCTTGTCGTCGTCGATGACCAGGCAGGACAGCCGCTCCGCCCGTCCGGTGAGGATCACCGCGTCGTAGCCGGCGTATTTGAGGGCCGGGCCGAAGTGGCCGCCCATATTCCCGTCGCCGTAGCCGCCCGAGGCCGGGGATTTGGTCCCGAAGTGGGTCTTGCCCGAGCCGGGGAGGTAATGTCCGGTGAGGGGGCCGGTGGCGATGACGACCATGTTTTCCGGCGAATAGGGGTCGGTGCCCGGCGGAATTTCGTCCCAGAGGAGCCGGGCCACGAATCCCCGGCCGCCGATGAAGTGCTCGGCCAGGTCCGGGTCCAGGGGGACCTTTTCCACCGTCGGTCCGGAGAGGTCGATCCGAAGCATCCATCCCGCGTATCCGTAAAGTGTCATCCCGCCCTCCGTTCCGCCGGGGCGTCGGCCCGGACAATGGCCCCCCGGGGACAGGCGTCGGCGCAGTCCCCGCAGCGGGCGCAGATAATGGGGGTTTCGAGTCTCGGGTGGACCCCGATAACGCCTTCGGGACAGGTCTCGACGCAGACCTCGCAGCCGGTGCAGGCGTCCGGGTCGATCCGGAAAACGCCGTCGATCTCCTCGATGGCTTCTTCCGGGCAGGCTTCGGCGCAGGCGCCGCAGCCGTCGCAGAGGTGAACCCGGTACACGCCGGGCTCGGGAAATCTCGCCTCGATCCGGAGCGCCGCCTTGGCCGGGTTGACCTCACGGAATCGGGACAGGGCACAGGCCACCAGACAGGTCCGGCAGCCGGAGCAGCGCTCATGAATCGCGGTCAGCTCA
>CAZWGY010000004.1:27032-29346 GCA_964633575.1 uncultured Desulfobacteraceae bacterium | reverse complement strand
TTATTGCCATTCGGCCGCCATCCGGTCGAGGTCCTCGACCACCTCGTCCGGCAGCGGCTCGGGGGTGTGATCCATCAGGGCCCGGGTCCGCTCGTTGAGCCGCTCGTGAAACTCCTTGCCCCCCTGTTTTTGCCAGGTCGAGGTGGTGCTCCGGTCAAAGAGCTTCGAGTACCAGACCTCCCGGAAATACTTGAAGGTGTGGGGCTCGGTGAGGAAGTTCCCGCCCGGGCCCACCTTGTCCAGGATGTCCAGGGCCAGGCGGTCATCGTCCACCCGCATCCCGGCCATGTAGTGGTTGACCATTTCGATGATCTCGTTGACCAGGACCATGTACTCCGGGGAGACCAGGGTGGCCCGGTCGAGCCAGCCGTTGTCGTGAACCATGTTGGCCCCGCTCATGGATGAACACAAGCACGAGAAGGTGGCCTCCACCGCCGCCTGCTGGTCCGGGAGCTTGGCGTCCGAGCAGCCGGACATCCCCATGAACGGGATGTTGTAGAATTGGGCCATCTGAGCCATGGCCGATGCCATGACGTTCATCTCCGGAGCCCCGTAGGAGAAGACCGAGGTCTTCATGTCCATGATGGTGGCAAAGGCGCCGTAGATGAACGGGCTGGCCGGCCGGACCATCTGGGCCAGGACGATCCCGAACAGCGATTCGACGCTCCCCTGAACCACCGTGCCCGCCAGGGTGGCCGGAGCCGTGGCGCCCGCCTGGGGGCCGGAGTAGCAGACCTGGGGAAGCCCCTTTTCGGCGGCGAACAGAAGCCGGTCGATGAGGGCGTCATTGAAGACCAGGGGGCTGATGGGCGAGTTGAAGGCCACGATGTTCGGGTGCATCAGAAGGGCCGCCTCGCCGCCGGCGATGGTCGCGGCCATGTCGTAGATGTCCTTCATGGCCTTCAGGCTGGAGCAGCAGAAGAGCAGCGGCTTTTCGGTGTAGGTGAGGGCCTGGCGGGCGATGGTCCGCTCGGCAACCGACGAGCCGATGTCCGAAGCCACCCCGATGGTCATCACCCAGTGGAAGTGGTCGAGGGCATCGGCAATGGTGGCCGTCACCCGGCAGTCGTCGGCGGTGAAGGGGCTCCGCTCGCCGGTGATGGGGCTCAGGTAGTCGAAGGCGTCGAGGGTCGGGCCGTAGTAGGTGTCGTCGTCCTTTAAGACCACCGCTTTTTTCCCCCGGCGGGAGTAGAAGACCACCTGGGGCGGGACCAGCCCCAGGGCCTGCTCCACCAGCCAGGCGGGGAGCCGGACCCGGTCGCCCTCGACCTCGCCGCCGTGGCCCTGGATGATCTCCCGGGCCTTTTCGTGGGTGACGCGGACGCCGGTGGTCTCCAGGATCTGGAGCGCGGCCTCGTGGAGGCGGCCCATCTGACGGTCGCTTAAAAACCGCTGCCGCGGCTTGATGTGGACGGTCTCCTCGGTAACGTAGGGGAAATCCCGGGGCGTCGGCCCCGGCAGGATCTGCTCCGTACCCAGCTTTTTCTTTCTCATTATGGTCACGCTTTCTCGGCTTCGTGGTTTTCGTGGTTGAGGAAAAAGACGGTATCCCGGCCCCGTCCGGCCTCGGGGATAATCCGGGCCAGCTCCGCCTTGACGATTCCGAGATGCTCCACCATCCGCCGGCAGGCCGCCTCGGGCCGCCCGTCGGCAATCCGGTCCACCACCGCTCCGGCGGTGGCGACCGCGTGGTCGGGCCGGCAGAGGGTCTGGGGCATGAACCGGGTGTAACAGGCGTGGACCTTCTCGATGATCATCTTCAAAATCTCCGACAGGACCGAGTTGTCGGCGGTTTCGGCAATGGCCATGTGAAAGGCGAAGTCGGCCCGGTAGAAGGCCTCGATGTCCGTCCGGGCATCCTGGATGCCCGCCACCATCGCCCGGAGCCGGTCGATCTCCTCCGGCCCGGCCTTGGCTCCGGCCAGCCGGACCACGCTGCACTCGATGTGCTCCCGGGCCTCGAGGACGTCCAATATCCAGTAAGCATCGAGGATGTCGCTCAACCGGGAGTTGAAAACGTAGGGCGACGGGATGTCCTCTTTTAGAAAGATTCCCTTGCCCTGGGTCACCTCGAAATAGCCCACCAGGACCATGGCCGATACCGCCTCCCGGATGGATGACCGCCCCACCCCGAAGGCCCGGGACAGCTCCCGCTCCGGCGGCAACTTGTCTCCCGGCTTCAGCTCGCCCGACCGGATGTTCCGGAGCAGCTCCCGGACCACCAGCTCGGGAGTGGATGTTTTCTGAATGGATTCGACTTTCATGGGCCTCCGTCGTCCTCTCTGAGTTTCAGGTATCACTTCATAAGGTGATC
>CAZWGY010000004.1:18596-26932 GCA_964633575.1 uncultured Desulfobacteraceae bacterium | reverse complement strand
TGAAGGCGTTGAGCCGGATCACGCCGTCGGTCTCGGTGTTGACCGCGACCGGCGGGATGGGCGAGTCGGCGGCGCCCCCGGCATCGACAATCGAGATCACGGCCGGGTCGAATGTGACGACGCAGAAGTGGGCTTTGAGGGTCTTGCCGGCCGGGACCTCGGCCTGAAGCCGAAGAGCCCGCTCCGCCCCGACTTCGAGACGCAGGCGGGTCATCCGGGCCCCGTCCGCCGGATCGGCCCAGTAAATAGCGTGATCCGCCGACAGGGCGATCCCAACCCAGGCCAGGGAAAACACGGCGGCCAGGATCAGGCTTTGGCAAAAGCGGAAACAGCGGATGCCGGTCATCAGCCTTCCTCCTGGATCACCTGGACCACCGTCCGGGCCATCACCCGGCCGTTGTCCAGCTTGTAGGTTTTCTTCACGGTCCGGAGCCGGTCCTCGGCGAACCGCTGGATGCACCAGGGGTAGAGCTGCCATTCGAGCTTGAGGCCCTTGGCCTTGATGTCGTCCAGGGTATCGCTCTCCTCGATGGGAAAGCACCGCTGTCCGATGATCGGCCCCGAGTCCTCGCCGTAGTCGATGAAGTGGACCGTGCAGCCGCCCACTTTGCAGCCATAGCGATAGGTGTCGCCGTAGCCGTCAACACCGGGAAAGACCGGCAGGAGGGCCGGGTGGATGTTCATGATCCGGGGCCGGTGCGGGTCGGTGTTGAACCGGTCGATAAAGTAGGGCGTGAGGTTCCGCATGAACCCGGCCAGGACCAGCAGGTCAATGGGGCGTTCGGCCATCTCCGCCAGGAGCCGGGCTTCGGCGATGGCCCGGGTTTTCAGGAAGGTCGCCATCCGCTCGGGATCGGCGTCGGCCGGAATCAGGCTCTGCTTCCGGGTGATCTCGTCGAGGTCGAAATCGGGCGGGACCGTCGCTCCGGCCGGGTCGGCCCTGAAGTCCCGGATGATGGAGCGGTAATCGACGACAAAGGCGGGGATGCCGTGTTTTTCGGCCCTTGCCAGCCCCTTGGCATCGGGGTTGTCGGTGCCCACGAAGACCATCGAGCCGTCGATGGCGCCGTTTTCGCAACCGTCGATGATGGCCTGAAGGTTGGTGCCCCCGCCCGAGATGAGGGCGCCGATGCGGATCTTGGCTGCCATGAGAGTCTCCTTTCGCGGTATCAATTCCGCAAACGGCTCGGCGGCATCCGGATCACGGGACCGCCGCCGGCCAGAGGTAGTAAAACCCGGTTGTGGGGAAGTCGAACCCCAGCGCTTCAAAGGAGGAAGCGGCTTGTCCGGCCGACGCGGCCGGGCCGTAAACCGTGTCGTCGGGGATCTCGCGCCGGCGGTAAGCCACCACCCGGGAATCCGGGGGCAACCCGGCCAGCTCCCGGGCCGCCGTCACGGCGTCGTCAAGATATCCGATTTCGTCGATGAGGCCCAGGGTTCGGGCGTCTTCGGCGAGAAAAATCCGGGCCGAGGCGATCTTCTCGAGGTCCGCCTTATCGATGGTCCGGTGCTCGAGAACCCGGTCGAGGAACTGGCCGGCCAGCCGCTCCACCACGAGCTGAAGCATCCGCTGCTCTTCGGCGGTGACATCCCGGAAGGGCGAGCCCATGTCCTTGTTCTCGCCCGACTTATTGAGTGAAACCCCGACGCCGAGCTTGTCCATGAGCCCGGCCACGGTCGGCCGCATAAGGATCACTCCCACCGAACCGGTGACGGTGGTGGGATGGGCGATGATCCGGTCGGCCGGGAGCGCGACATAGTAGCCGCCCGAAGCGGCCACGTTCATGAGGACGGCCACCACCCGGATGCCGGTCCGGTCCCTGAACCGGACGATCTCATGGTAGAGGAGATCCGAGGCGGTAGCTGAGCCGCCGGGGGAGTCGATTTTGAGGACCACCGCTCCGATGGCCGGGTCGGTTTCGGCCTTCCGGAGCCGGGCGACGATCTCCGGGACGGTGCCGGGCCGGCTGCCGAGCAATCCCCGGCGAGGCCCGTCGGATATCACTCCGGTCACCGGGATCATCAGAACCTTGTCCCGTCCCCGGCCTTCGAGGGTCACCTCCCGGAGCGCGCCACCGCCGCCGGAAAGGAGGTGGATTTGCGGGGAGATGCAGCCGGCGGCCAGGAGCCCGGTCAGAATCAGGGAAATGGTCCACCGGAATGGGGGGCCGAGTCGTTTCATGGGACAATCCGTGACGGGGCGGGGTGATCGCCCGCCCCAACGCCGGCGTCAGAAGGTGTCGTTGTGGGTGAATTCATGGATCTCCCGGCGCTTGGGCGCCGATGAGATTTTGGCGGGGTATCCCAGAGGGATCAGGGTGACCAGCTCATAGCCGGCGGGGACGTTTAAGACCCGGGCGGCCGCGTCGTGGTCGAGGAGGCCGACGATCACCGTGCCGAGGCCCTGGTTTTGGGCGGCCAGGCAGAGGTTCTGAGTGGCCAGCCCGAGGTCGTACATGAACCAGTCGCCGAATTTGGTGGTAACCTGACCGTTGTAGTAGCCGGACGATTCCGTCTTGGCGCAGAGGGCCAGGACGACGGGAGCCGCCACGATGGCCTTGGTGGCCGGATTTTTGGGGGCGATGGTCTCCTGAAGCCGCTCCTTGACCCCGGTGTCCCGGACCACCACCACCTCCCAGACCTGGTTGTTGGTCCAGGAAGGGGCCCAGCGGATCGCTTCCAGAATGGTTTCAAGGGCTTCCGGCGGCACCGGTTTATCCTCGTATTTTCGAATGCTTCGCCGTTCTCGGATGATCTCCATCAGCTCCGTCATGACGTTTCCTCCGTATCCGTTGAGGGGTTCGGATGCCCGTCGGGCACCTCGTCTTCAAGGTAGCAGTTACAGTGGTTTTCGCCGCATTCCGGGCAGACGAAAGTCGGATAATGATCCGTTTCCTCGGCCGGCCGGCGACGCGACAAAATGAACAGCAGGATGGCCAGGACGGCCAGGCCGCCGCCGATGACCAAAGCAATTGGGGTCATTTCGGATTACCTTTCAGCTTCTCGGGCCCGATGATCCCGGAAAGGGGATGATTTTGGCCTCGCGGACGTCTTCTTCCTCGACCCGCTCCTTCCATCCCTGACACCGGCAATAGATCCACTTGATGCCGCAGATGGGGCAGAGCTCCATGATGCATCCCACATGGTGAAAGCCGCCGGGAGCGACGTTGCACTGGGAACAGCGTCCGGGCGGCGGGTCGAACGGGGTGGACCGGGTCCGACGGTATGGGACCGGGTGGTGATGAACCCCGTCAATGACAATGACCGTCTCGATACAGGAATCAGCAAACATCTTCTCGCGGCCGCACATTCGGCAGATGGTCACGTCCGGCCTCCGTCTTCACTCACTGAGGAGATGGGCCAGGGCGGTCTCCGCGTCGGGAAACTCGAAGGAAAACCCGGCATCGAGTAGCCGTTCCGGCACCGCCCGCTGGCTGCTCAGGAGGACCCCGCCAAATTCCCCGAGAAGAGCCCGGATCGCCACGGCCGGAGCCGGCATGACCGCCGGCCGCCCCAGAATCCGGCCCAGGGTCCGGGCGAATTCCCGGTTTCGCAAGGGCTCGGGGGCCGTGAAGTTGAAGGGGCCGCTCAAGTCCGGGGTTTCCAGGAGATACCGGGCCGCCCGGACAAGATCCCGAACATGAATCCAGGGGAACCACTGGTTGCCGCCGCCCAGGGGCCCCCCGAGGAACATCTTGAACGCCGGCACCATCTTGTCCAGAGCCCCGCCGCATCGCCCCAGAACCACCCCGAATCGCATGATCGCCACCCGGGCCCCCTTGTCGGCCGCCCGCATGGCCTCGGCCTCCCAGTCCCGACCCAGGTCGGCGAGAAACCCCTCGCCGGGGGCCGCGCTTTCGGTGAGCCGCTCGTCACCCCGGTCGCCGTAGTACCCCACCGCCGAAGTGCTCAACAGAACCCCTGCCCAGCCGTCGGGCAGGGCGTCAACAAGGTTGCGGGTGGTCTCCAGACGGCTGTCCACAATCGCCTTTTTGGCCCGATTGGTCCAACGGGTGAAGATGGACCGGCCGGCCAGGTTGATAACCCCATCGGCCTCGGCCGCCGCTTCGGTCCAGGCCCCGGGCCGGGTGGTGTCGGCCGACAGGAACCGATACCGCTTGTGATCGATCTCGTCCCGTCGGCGCCCCCGACCAATGGCGGTTACCGAGTGACCCTCGATAAGCAGATGGTGACACAGACGATTGCCCACAAAGCCGGTGCCACCGGTGATCAACACGTTCATGGTTTCATCTCCCGAGCCGCGTTATCCGATGTGAAAGTTCTCCGCCTCGATGTAGGGAGCGTCCTCTTCGTCCAGAGCCCGGATGATGTCCCGGTACATCCGGAACTTGATCTCCCGGAGGATGACCCGGTTTTTCCTGAGCTCCCTGGCAAAGCCCAGGACCTCGTCCATCAGGCTCTCCAGAGGACAGGCTTTGGTGACGATATGGTGACGCTCACACTCCTCCGCCGTCATCCGCCGGCCGGTGAGGACCATCGTCTCCATCTGATACGTGGGGATGGCCCGCTTGAGCAGCGCCAGCATCCCCGGCAGGAAGGGAATCCCTAAGTCCACCTCGGGAAAGCAGAAATAGCCGCGCCCGGTCCGCATGAACCGGAAGTCGAAGGCGCAGGCCCAGATAGCGCCGGCGGCAAAGGCGTGGCCGTTGATGGCGGCCACGGTGATCAACGGCGAGGTGAGGGTCCGTTTGAACAGGGTGTTGAGAAGATAGAAGAACTCCTTGGCATCTCGCATCTGTTCGGATTTAATGATCGGCACGAGCCACTCGAGGTCAATGCCGTTGGAAAAGATCTTTTCGTGGGCCGACCGGACCACCAGGGCCCGGGCATCCGTGTCCTTTTCCACCTCGTCGAGCACCTCGATGAATGCGTTGATGAAGTCCGGCCGGAACCGGTTTTCGCCGCTGTTGAGCGTAATCACCGCGACGTGCTCGTCCACCGTGTATTCCACCATCGACATAACGATCTCCTCCGGGACACTAAGGTCCCTCTCTTCGGCCCCCCCTGGAAATGGGACCTAAATTGTCGTAATTCGAAGAACTAGCACGAAAAAAAAGGGAAAGTCAACTGAAATGACGGCCCGAGGGGCGGAGGGATGCCGGAGAATGGAAACGGGCGGTCCCGGCGAGCGGGACCGTCCGGAAAGCAAAACAGGGGATCAGGTGCAGCAGGAACCTTCAGTGCTACAGCTCGAGCCACAGCCCGAGCCAAAATCGATGGCCGAGCTGACCCGGAAGCCGAAAGGCGTGAAATCCACGTGGATGGGCTGAACCTTCTGGAGAAAATCGCGATCGACCAGGTACCGGTAACCGTCGATCTCGAAAACATTGTCAGTCTGTTTGGGCTCGTCCAGAGCCAATGCCAGAGATGGCCCTCCTCATCCGCCTTCGTTCAGGAAAATCCGAATCGGAAGGACCTCCTTATCCCTGAAAAACTCGGTGATCTGTTCGGTTGCCGCGGGGGTAACTTCGAGCATAAAAATGCCTCCTTGCTGAAAATGAGAATCGGTCCATTTTTTCGAACCGTAACAGCAAAATAGGCACCGTTTCCGAAAAAGTCAACCTGAAGGATCGGAAAAAGCGATCCGGCAATCCCCATTTTATAGGTCCAGTCAATGCCCATTCAGGCGATCCGCTCAAGGTAATTCCGATAGACGGCCGCGTCGTCCTCTGAAAACAGAACGAAGACCACCTTCTCGATTTCCGGGTGATCCCGGAGAAACTCGCAAGTGGTATCCACCGCAACCTTGAGGGCATCCTCGATGGGGTAGCCGTAAACGCCGCAACTGATGGCCGGAAAGGCCACGGTGGCGGCTCCGTGGTCGCTGGCCAACGAAAGGCTTTCCCGGTAGCATGAGGCGAGCAGCCGGGCGTCTCCGGGCTTCCCGCTGTAAACCGGCCCGACGGTGTGGATGACATAACGGGCCGGGAGGTTGTATCCCTTGGTGATCCGGGCCTCTCCGGTGGGGCATCCGCCGATGGTCCGGCATTCGGCCAGAAGCTCGGGGCCGGCGGCCCGGTGAATGGCCCCGTCCACCCCGCCGCCGCCGAGCAGCCGTTCATTGGCCGCGTTGACGATGGCGTCCACTTCAAGCCGAGTGATATCGCCCTGACGCACCTCGATCCGTTCCAGAATGGCTTTCTCCATCTTCAATGCTCCGTATGGCCGGGCTATAGGTCGTAAAGGGTCTCGTCCCGGTGGGGAGCAGCCCGTCGCGGTCCCCCGGCCCGCCGTTTGGCGATCATCTCGAAGGGGTCATCCGACTCGAGGAGGTCGCCCATTTCGGCCTCGATCCGCTCGGGGTCCTCGCCCCGCTCCATCCGGGAAATGGCCTCCTCCATACCGTCGCCGAGCTTGAGGCCGGTCATGTCGGTAAGCCGGCGCATGAGGTTGGCCGCCTGCCGGGGATCATCCTCGTCAATCCGCTCCGCCTCCCGGCCGAGAACCGCCATGGCCTGCTCCATCTTCGACTCGTCAAAAGGCAGGTCGTCGCCGTCGCCGTCCTCCGACGCCCGGCCGGTCACGGCAAAAATGGAGACCTGCCGGTCGAGTGCCGGGTTGTCGCATTTCGGGCAGGCCGGCACCTTTTCCGTGTTGATGGTCCGGGAGAAGAAATTGAAGATCGTGTTGCAGTCCTTACAGAAAAATTCGTAGATCGGCATGATCGCACCCAATCAAATAAGGTCCCGTGTCAATCCGTTCATCCCGGTCAAAACGATACATCCGCTTGGCATCGAATGTCAACGCCCACGTGGAGCGGAATGACCCCGATTTCGGGCCGCCTCGTCGATGGTCGCCCGGCGGAGCTCCCCGGCCCGGTAAGAGCTCCGGACAAAGGGGCCGGCGGCGACCTCGGAAAACCCCATCTCCAGCCCCCGTTCCCGCCAGACGTCGAATTCCTCCGGCGGAACGTAACGCTCGACGGGGAGATGAGCCGAAGAGGGCTGAAGATATTGTCCGAGGGTGAGGATGGAACAGCCGGCCGCCCGGATGTCCGCCAGGGTCGCCGCCAGCTCGGCCTCGGTCTCCCCGAGCCCCAGCATCAGCCCGGACTTGGTCGGCGTCCGGGGGGCGATTGACGCGGCCCGCTCCAGGAGAGCCAGGGACCGGCGGTAGTCGGCTTCCGGGCGGGCCGTCGGGTAGAGCCTCGGGACGGTTTCGACGTTGTGGTTGCAGACGGTGGGTTCGGCATCCAGGACGACCTGGAGCGCCGCCGGGTCGCCCCGGAAGTCCGGGATCAGGACCTCGACCCCGGCGTCGGGAATCCGCCGGCTGATCTCCCGGATTGTCCGGGCGAAGTGCCCGGCCCCGCCGTCCGGCAGGTCGTCCCGGGTCACCGATGTGACCACGACGTATTTCAAGCCCATGGTCCCGGCCGCTTCCGCCACCCGGGACGGCTCCGCCGGATCGACCGGTTCGGGTTGGCCCGCCTGCACGGCGCAGAAGCGGCAGTTTCGGGTACAATGCGCCCCGAGGATCAAAAAGGTCGCCGTCCGATGGGAAAAGCATTCCCAGATGTTGGGGCAGCGAGCCTCCTGGCAGACGGTGTGGAGCTTCCCCGATTCGATGAGCGCCCGGACCCCTTCATACTCGGGGCCGACGGGGAGTTTCCGTTTGAGCCAGGCCGGCTTTTTCCGGCGCCTGGGGGGATGGTCGGTCATGATGAAGAAGCCTTTCTCCCGCCGACGGGAACGTCAGGTGATTCTCCGGCGGCTACTGGAAGCAGATCATCGACGGCGGCGGTCACCCATCCGATCGAAAAGACGTCGGCCAGGTGACGCCGCATCCGGTCCCTGACGGCGGCCAGATCCATCGGCGCCCGGTTTTCCCGGGCCAGTGAGGTCATCTCGACCCCCGACAGGCCGCAGGGGTGAATCCAGCCGAAGGGGGTCAGGTCGGGATCGGCGTTAAAGGCCAGGCCGTGCCAGGAAATCCCCCGCCGGAGCGCGATCCCGACACTCCCCAGCTTCCGGTTTCCCACCCAGACGCCCCGGTTGACCTCGCTACGGTCGGCCGTAACCCCGAAATCGGCCGCCGTCCGGATCATCACCGCTTCCAGGGCGGTCACGTAATCGACCACCGACAGCCGGGCTTGTTCCAGATCGATGATGGGGTAAACAATGAGCTGACCCGGCCCGTGATAGGTGATGTTGCCCCCGCGCTCGGCCTGGACCACCGGCACGCCCTTTTCCGCCAGGAGCTCGGGCGAAACCCGAAGGTTCTCCCGGCCGCCTCGCCGGCCAAGGGTGAAGACCGGGGGATGCTCGCAGAAGAGCGCCACGTCGTCCGCGACCCGGCCGTCCAGGCGGGCGTCC